>NZ_PQVI01000120.1 GCF_002921145.1 Avibacterium endocarditidis | reverse complement strand
CCTTTCAGATTGTTGGTTCGGTCTTTGTTCGTTTTTGTACAGTTTTATGGCGGCTAAAAGCAACAATACTGATACGTTACACTCTATAATTAGAAGAAAAATTATACTAATGAAGTTAAGAATTTCGCTAATCAAGAAAAATGAGTAACTTAGAAAATGTAACAGAATTGATAAGAAATCTAGGACAACCTTAATAAAACCCAATAAAAAACTGTATCCGAAATTAAATCGCATACAGTTTTTACTCTATAATTTAGATTCTAACTAATAAAAATAAGATTGCTGTTCAATCTTATTATTTCGCTGGATATTCCCACCAAATATCAAACAGTTGGCTAATTTCAATTTGTTGTAATCCATTGCTTTCTAACCAGTTTTTCACTAGCTCACGGTGGCTTTCATCACATTTTCCGATTTCTTCTAAGCAGACTAAACCTTCCCAATGTAAATAACCGCTACCTTCATAAGCTAAGCCATTTGGACGAATGACTTCGTTGATAAAACGATCTACAACTTCATCAATTTTATCAATCGGGGTATTTTCTGCGAATTGCCAGTTTACTAAAAAGCCTAATTCTTGGAATTCTGCAAGGTGCATTTTTTTGCGTTGTCTTCTGTTACGTTGAATAGCCATCGTTTTCTCCTCGTATTTCTAGGCTGATATTATTCAGTTTTAATAAAATATAAATCCCATACACCGTGTCCTAAGCGATGACCGCGTTGTTCAAACTTGGTCAATGGGCGGCTTTCAGGGCGTGGAATATAGTCTTTTGTGGCGGAAGTATTGCGTAACTGTGGATTATTTTGCAATACGTCTAACATTTGTTCCGCATAATTTTCCCAGTCTGTTGCCATATGAATAAAGCCTTGGTTGGCGAGCTTTTGGCAGACAGTTTGCACAAAATGCGGCTGTACAATGCGGCGTTTATGATGCTTCGCTTTATGCCAAGGGTCGGGGAAAAAAAGCTGTAAGCCAGCAAGGCTGCCATCGGCAATGCAATCGCGTAAAATTTCTGTGGCATCGTGGCAAATAACGCGTAGATTTTTTACCTTCTTTTCCACAGCATAAGCAATGCACGCGCCCACACCGGGGGTATGCACTTCAATTCCTAGATAATTTTTATCTGGATTTTGCTCTGCCATTTCCACTAGGGATTTTCCCATTCCAAAACCAATTTCTAAAATAACAGGCTTGTCGTTGCCATAAATCTTTTTAAAATCAAAAGGTTCAGTTTGATGTGATAAGCCATAAATCGGCCAATATTCATTCATCATATTACGTTGAAAATCGCTTAATCGCCCTGTACGCAACACGAAACTACGCACTTTACGTTTGTAGCGTCCGTCAGCGGTAAATTCAGCGGTTTCAACGGTTTTGCGTTTTTGATCCGCAAAGCTAGTTTGTTGTTCTGTCATTGAAAATCTACTACTCAATATCGTTTATAAAATGAGCTATGCCATTTTTTAAAGGGCTATTCTATGTTTTAGGGCAAGATCGCGCAAGAAAAAAGTGCGGTAAAAAAATGGGAAAATTTCGATCAAAAATAATAAGAAATGAGGGCTTAAAAATGCCCTCTTTACATTTATTCGCTTACGACAATTCGAGCGTTAATTGGTTGTACAGGGCGATTGTTATTCCCTAATGTATGTGATAATGATCGAATCTGCTCACTGCTTGCACTGATAGGTTGCTGTAAAACCACCCAATTTACCCCTTCGCTACAAGGCGGCGTGGTGAGCGAGCCATTAAGACGGTAATGTCCTTTACTTCGCGGCAGCAATTTTGTGATGTCTAATGGCTGTGCCTGTGCCATTTTTTCATTAACATTCAAAGGGTTATGCAGTAATTCTTCTAGCTGGATAAAAACAATCAAAAGAAGTAAGTGCGGTGCTTTTTTCACAAATTTTAGACAAAAAATTGGGCAGCTTTTGCCACCCAACAACTTTCTTTAGTATTTAATTTGTTGCTTCACAAATTCCACCAACTGATCTTTATTGATCATCTGTTTTTCCCCTGTACGACGATTTTTATATTCAATTTCGCCATTTTGCAGATTTTTTTCGCCGATTACAATCATATGTGGCACACCAATAAGTTCCATATCAGCAAACATTACTCCTGGACGCTCTTTACGATCATCAAAAATCACTTCAATCCCTTCAGCACTTAAAGTGCGGTATAAATTTTCGGCAAATTCTTGCACGCTTTCTGATTTGTGCATATTCATTGGCACGATTGCTACGGTAAATGGTGCAATCGCGTCCGTTGGCCAGATAATCCCACGTTCATCGTGGCTTTGTTCGATCGCTGCGGCAACCACACGGCTAACACCAATACCGTAACAGCCCATAATCATTGTTTGTGGGCGGCCATCTTCGCCTTGTACGGTAGCTTTCATTGCTTCTGAATATTTTGTGCCAAGTTGGAAAATATGTCCCACTTCAATACCGCGCTTGATTAACAATGAACCTTTGCCATCAGGGCTTAGATCACCTTCTACCACATTGCGTAAATCTGCCACTTCTGGCATTGGCACATCACGTTCCCAGTTGATATTGAAATAATGTTTACCATCAATGTTTGCGCCTGCCGAAAAATCACTCATTAATGCCACACTTCGATCAATAATAGCTGGGATCGGCAAATTAACAGGGCCAAGAGAGCCAACGCTTGCGCCGATTTTGGCTTTAATTTCCGCTTCATCGGCAAATTCAAGCGGTTCAGCCACTTGCGCTAATTTTTGCGCTTTGATTTCATTCAAATTGTGATCGCCACGAATGATTAACGCAATTAATGGTTGTTCTTCATTTGCACCTTTTACAATCAAGGTTTTCACGGTTTTTTCTACTGGCACATTGAATTGTTCCACCAATTCGTTAATGGTTTTGGCATTTGGCGTATCCACTAATTCCATTGACTGAGTTGGCGTGCCACGTTCGCCTTGTGCCACTGCTTCGGCAAGTTCAATATTCGCCGCAAAATCAGATTCTGTGGAGAACACAATATCATCTTCACCACTTTGTGCTAATACTTGGAATTCGTGTGATGCGCTGCCGCCGATAGAACCGGTATCCGCCTGCACCGCGCGGAAATCTAAACCTAGACGGGTGAAAATATTGCTGTAAGTTTGGTACATTATGTCATAGGTTTCTTGCAAACTTTCTTTTGTGGTGTGGAAAGAATAGGCATCTTTCATTAAAAATTCACGACCACGCATTACCCCAAAACGTGGACGCACTTCGTCACGGAATTTGGTTTGAATTTGGTATAAATTCAGTGGAAGTTGCTTATAAGAACTCACTTCACGGCGAACTAAATCGGTAATCACTTCTTCGTGTGTTGGACCAAGCACAAAATCACGTTGTCCGCGATCTTGGAAGCGTAATAATTCTGGGCCATATTGCTCCCAGCGTTGCGATTCTTGCCATAATTCAGCTGGTTGAACAACAGGCATTTCAACTTCGATCGCACCGCTTTTATTCATTTCTTCACGGACAATATTTTCCACTTTTTTCAGTACACGCAAGCCTGTAGGCAACCAGTTGTAAAGCCCTGACGCTAAAGGGCGAACCATTCCAGCACGCAACATTAATTGATGGCTCACCACCTGTGCATCATTCGGGGTTTCTTTTAAAGTAGCAAATAAATATCGACTCGCTCGCATTGTTGTTTCCTATATTAATTATTTAAGACAAAAATTGGCGTTAGTTTATCATTGAGTTAAGTTCACTCAAAGAAGAAAGGGCCATTTGTGCCAATATTTTGTAGAAAGCCTTGGAAAGCATAAATAAAGAAAGGGGCAGTGAATGCTGTGTCTTAGTAAAATTCGTTTTCGCCTGAGCCGACTAAATCGGCAAATTCTTCACTTTGAAAACCGTGTGAAAGCATATAGCGCCAGATTTTTTGTTTCATTTTGAAATCTTGCTCTTGCACATAATGGGGGAATTTTTTGCGTAACACAGAATGAGCAATCTCAAACCAATCAATGTCCATTTCTGCTAACACGTCTTCTACGATCTCTGAAGAAATACCTTTGAGTTGAAAAAGCTCTTGTTTAATTCGATTAAGTCCATAGCCTTTTTGTGATCGGTAATGTAAATAATTTTCTGTAAAACGGCGATCACTTTGCCAATTTTTTTCCTGACAAATCGCTAAAGCCTGTTCAATTTCTGCTTCTGTGAAGGCTTTTTCTTGCATTTTGCAACGCAATTCATATTCACTATATTCGCGGCGGGAGAGCAAGTTCACCACATAATTTAATGCCAATGATGCCATTTTTTCTCATTGATTCCTAAATTGCTGTTAGAAAAAGTGCGGTCAAAAATTACCGCACTTTTTGAAGATGATTTAATCAAAGGGATTAAAATTCAGAATCCATTTCTGCAATGTCTTCATTTTGATCCGCTTCAATATCCGCAATGAGAGATTTGTCTGGGTTTGCTAAAAGTTCTTCGCGTAATTTATTTTCTAATTCTTCGGCTTGTTCAGGGTGTTCTGCCAACCATTTCATTGCATTGGCTTTTCCTTGACCAATTTTTTCTCCGTTATAAGAGAACCACGCGCCTGATTTATCAACTAATTTATGTTTTACGCCTAATTCAATTAACTCACCATTGCGTGAAATGCCTTCACCGTAAAGGATTTGGAAATCAACTTGACGGAATGGCGGGGCAACTTTGTTTTTCACCACTTTCACACGAGTTTCGTTACCAATGATTTCATCGCCATTTTTCACCGCACCAGTACGACGAATATCTAAGCGCACAGAAGAATAGAATTTCAATGCATTACCGCCAGTGGTGGTTTCTGGGTTACCAAACATTACGCCAATTTTCATACGAATTTGGTTGATGAAAATCACAAGGCAGTTGGAGTTTTTGATTTGTCCGGTGAGTTTACGCAGGGCTTGCGACATTAAACGCGCTTGTAAACCAACGTGCGCATCACCCATATCCCCTTCAATTTCTGCTTTTGGCGTAAGGGCGGCTACGGAGTCCACAATCACCACGTCAATCGCACCAGAACGTACCAACGCATCACAAATTTCTAATGCTTCTTCACCGTTGTCAGGCTGAGAAACGAGCAATTTTTTGACATCAACGCCAAGTTTTGCCGCATAAATTGGATCTAAAGCGTGTTCTGCATCAATAAAGGCACAGGTTTTGCCTAATTTTTGTGCTTGCGCGATAACAGAAAGGGTTAATGTGGTTTTCCCTGAAGATTCTGGCCCGTAAATTTCTACGATACGCCCCATTGGCAAGCCACCGATACCTAAGGCAATATCTAACCCCAGAGAACCTGTGGAAATAGATTCAATATCCAAATCTTGGGTTTCCCCCAATTTCATAATTGAACCTTTACCAAATTGTTTTTCAATTTGACCTAACGCCGCAGCAAGGGCTTTTTTTGTTTTTCTTCTCTTGAGTAGTAATTTGTGGTTTCTCACTTTTTTTTGCTTTATCTTCTTTAGCCATTTTGCTTGTCCTTATAAATTCATCATCAAAACTGCTGCATAATATAGCTGTATTGATATACAGTATCAAGTAAAATTTTGATCTTTTTTCTATTTTGTGAACTGTGTTCCAGATAATACGTTTATACTTCAAATTAATGAGGCTAATAGGGGCGATCTGCTATTTCAACATACAAAGCTGATTAATGAGCTGACAGCAAAATAATTCCTACAGTATCAAATAAGAAAAATTTCGTTATAATTTGTCTAAATTTAAAATAACAGATTGAGCAAACCTGATGACTAATTTTGAACAACACACCCCAATGATGCAGCAGTACCTTCGATTGAAAGCAGAAAATCCTGAGATTTTGCTGTTTTATCGAATGGGGGATTTTTATGAATTATTTTATGATGATGCAAAAAAAGCGGCGGCATTGTTGGATATTTCCTTGACCAAACGTGGGCAGTCGGCAGGGCAGCCTATTCCTATGGCGGGTGTGCCCTATCACGCGGTGGAGGGCTATTTAGCGAAATTAGTTCAGCTTGGCGAAAGTGTGGCGATTTGCGAGCAAGTGGGCGATCCTGCCACGGCAAAAGGGCCGGTGGAACGCCAAATTGTGCGGATTGTTACCCCCGGAACAATCAGTGATGAAGCCTTGTTGCCCGAACGTCAGGATAATTTGATTGCCGCGGTTTATCAGGAAAAAGACAAATTTGGCTTGGCAACTTTGGATATGGCATCGGGGCGTTTTCAGTTGAGTGAGCCTGCTAGCAAAGAAAGTTTGCAGGCGGAATTACAGCGCATTCAACCTGTGGAATTGCTTTATTGTGAAGATTTTGAAGATCGTTATTTAATTGAAAATGCAAAGGGCTTACGCCGCCGTCCCATTTGGGAATTTGAATTAAAAACTGCCATTGAGCAGCTTAATCGTCAATTTGGTACGCAAGATTTGCGCGCCTTTGGGGTGGAAAAATCCCCCCCTTGGGCTTTGCGCTGCGGGATGTTTGTTACAATATGCCAAGGAAACTCAGCGCACCGCGTTGCCCCATATTCAAAGCATCAGTTTGGTACAAAATAATGAGAATATTCAATTAGATGCCGCCACAAGACGGAATTTAGAACTCACCCAAAATTTAGCAGGTGGCACAGAGCATACCCTTGCTTCCGTGCTAGACAAATGTGTTACCCCAATGGGGAGTCGTTTGCTGAAACGTTGGATTCACCAACCGATTCGCGATCGTGAAAAATTAACCTTACGCCAACAAACCATCAGTCAAATTTTGCAACAGGATTTAGTGGCAGAATTTCAACCGCACTTGCAACAAGTGGGGGATATGGAACGGATTTTAGCGCGCGTGGCATTGCGTTCAGCGCGTCCACGGGATCTCACCCGTTTACGCACCGCGCTCGCGCAAATTCCTGCAATTCAAGATTATCTTAATCAACAACATTGTCCGCAATTTGCTGCATTTTCTCAACAAATTTCCGATTTTTCAGCGCAATTAGATCTATTAGAACGCGCGATTATTGAAAATCCCCCTTTGTTGATTCGTGATGGTGGCGTGATTGCAGAAGGCTTTAACGCAGAACTTGATGAATGGCGCTCTCTTTCGGACGGCGCAACCCGCTATTTAGAAGAGCTAGAGCAACGGGAGCGACAAAGCAGCGGCATTGACACCCTAAAAATTGGTTTTAATGCGGTACACGGCTATTATATTCAAATTCCACAAGGGCAAGTACATAAAGCGCCTATTCACTATGTTCGTCGCCAAACACTCAAAAATGCGGAACGTTATATCATTCCGGAATTGAAAACCTATGAAGACAAGGTGCTGAAAGCCAAAGGTGCCGCACTAGCGCTAGAAAAACAACTTTATGAAGAAATTTTCGATGAATTATTACCACACTTAGGCGCATTACAGCTAGCAAGCCTTGCTTTGGCAGAATTAGATGTGCTAACCAACTTAGCTGAACGGGCAGAAACCCTGAACTATGTTGCACCAACCTTTAGCGATGAAATTGGCGTAGATATTCAAAATGGCCGCCACCCTGTGGTGGAACAGGTGTCCAAAAATCCGTTTATTGCCAACCCAGTAAAACTGAGTGCTGATCGTCATTTATTGATCATAACTGGCCCGAATATGGGGGGAAAAAGCACCTATATGCGTCAAACTGCATTGATCACGCTAATGGCTTATATGGGATCTTTTGTACCAGCAGAAAGTGCTATGATCGGCCCAATCGATCGCATTTTCACACGTATTGGCGCATCAGATGATCTGGCTTCAGGGCGCTCAACCTTTATGGTGGAAATGACAGAAATGGCAAATATTTTGCATCAAGCCAGCGCAAACAGCTTAGTGCTTATTGATGAAATTGGGCGCGGCACGTCCACCTATGACGGGCTTTCCCTTGCTTGGGCTTGTGCGGAATGGCTTGCACAAAAAGTACGATCGCTTACCTTATTTGCCACGCATTATTTTGAGCTGACTGTTTTGCCTGAGCAGTTAAAAGGCATTGCCAACGTGCATTTAGATGCGGTGGAGCATAACGACACCATCGCCTTTATGCACGCGGTGCAAGAAGGCGCGGCAAGTAAAAGTTACGGTTTGGCGGTGGCGGCATTGGCAGGCGTTCCGCAATCGGTGATTAAACTCGCCAAACAAAAACTGGCGCAGTTAGAAAAATTCTCCCAACAAAACAATCAGTTAAATGCAGAAGCAATGCAACAACAGAGGCAAGGCGAACTGTTGTTAATGGAAGAAAACGAGCATAAAGATGCGCTATGGCAGATGATTGAAAATCTTGATCCTGATGAAATGAGTCCGAAGCAGGCGCTTTCTTATTTATATCAATTAAAGAAAATGCAACGCGGATAGAAAAACCGCTCTTTTATAAAGAGCGGTGGAAAAATTAATGATTTTTATGGCTGGTGCTATTACAAGATTTTATCCGTATAAGCCATTGCGATAGCGGAAATCAAAAAGCCTAAATGAAGCAATAATTGCCACATCATCGTTTTTTCTGGCATATTTGCTGCATTGACGAAAGTTTGTAGCATATGGATAGACGAAATACTGATGATCGACATAGAAAGTTTCACTTTCAACACGGAAGCATTAACGTGGCTTAACCATTCAGGTTCATCTGGGTGGCCCTCGGTATGCAGCTTGGAAACGAAAATCTCGTAACCGCCCACAATCACCATAACCAACAAATTGGCGATCATCACCACATCAATCAGATTTAACACGGAAAGCATAATGGCGTTGGAATCCAACTCTTGCAGGTTGGTGATGAGTTCCCATAGGGATTTCATAAATTTGTAGGCGTAAATGCCTTGCACCACGATCAGACCAAGATAAATCGGCAGTTGCAGCCAACGGCTGGCGAAAATAATCTGGCTAAATAATGTGGGGGTTTTGTATTTAGTTGAAGACGAATGTTGCATAAATGTCCTATTTTCTATTGCTAATGTTGTTCTCTTTTCATTAATGGGCGCTGAAGTTACCTGTTTTTAGGCAAAATATCAATGCTTTTCCTGTTCAATTTGTTCTGCTGAAATGGCGCTTAATTTGGCTAAATCAAGGTCATTATGCAGCAATTCCACCTGTGGCATCACTTTGTTGGCTTTGGCAGAAAAATCTTTAAATCGTTCAATTTTTCCTGCTAAGCCTTGTTGCCCAGCAAAGGCGGTAACCGCGTGATTATAATGCCCGCTCACGGTTGCCAAACTGTTACCCAATTTAGCCAAACGCTCCGCCACCAAGCACATTTGGTTATAAATATCCCCAGCCTTGCCACTAATTTCACGCGCTTCTGCATTACCGCGCTCAATGCGCCATAGGTTCGCCACGGTGCGTAAAATCGGCATTAAGGTGGTGTGCGACACTAAAATGACATTCTTTTCATAGGCATAATTAAACAAGTTGCTGTCTTGCTTCATCGCTTCAATATAAGCAGGCTCAACGGCAATGAACATCAGCACAAAATTCGGGCTATGCACGCCAATTAAATTGCTGTAATCCTTGCGCGAAAGCTCATCAATATGGTTTTTAATCGCCTTATGATGCTCACGCAGAAATTGTTGCTGAGCTTGCTCATTGTCGGCACTCACCGCATTTTCATAGGCAACTAAGGACATTTTGCTGTCAATAATCAAATGTTTGTTGTCAGGTAAATACACCACAAAATCTGGATAATTGGATTTGCCCTCTGCATTACGGAAATGATCTTGCGCTTTATAATGATCGTTTTCCACCAAGCCTGCTAACTGCAAGGCGCGCTCAAGCTGAATTTCGCCCCAGTTGCCGAGGGTTTTCTTTTCCCCTTTTAAGGCAGAAGTGAGATTATTCGCTTCTTGCGACATATTCAACCCAATCTCAAGAACTTTTTTGATCTCCGCTTCTAAATTGGCATTCCCTTTTAAGGATTCCGAATGAATATCATTCACCCGCTTTTGGAAGCCCTCAATTTGCTCACGGAACGGCTTCAATAACGCATCGAGGCTGGCTTGATTGGTTTGCTCGAAACGCTGGCTTTTTTCCTCTAAAATGCGATTGGCTAAATTTTGAAATTCCACGCTAAGTTGTTGTTTGGTTTTAATAAAATCTTCTTGCTGCTGAGAAAAATGTTTCTCTTTTTCGCTCAAGCTGGTTTTTAGCTCCGTGAGTTGCTGTAAAAGTGCGGTGGATTTTTCGCTTAAATTTGCACATTCTTGTGTTTTTGGCTGAGTTCTTCGCGGTTGCGGTTGAGCTGGGTTTGCAAGCTATGCACTTGGGCGGTGGCAATACCAAAACGCTCTTTCATTGTGGAAACTTGCGAGGTGGCATCATTATGGCGCGCCCGCTCTTCGTCCAATTCTTGTTGCAAATAGGTGATTTTTTCATCACGCTCCCCAAGCCGTACTTGCAACCCCTCCGCGTTGGTTTCCGCTTTCACTTTATCTTGTTCAAGCTGATTTTTAAGCTGTGAGAGGGTTTCATATTTTTCGAGTAGCTGATTGAAATCATTGATGTTTTATTTAAATCCTGTGCTAATTCTTGTTTATCACGCTGATGTTTTGCACTAACAAAAAACAGCACAAGGCAAACAATCAACAAAAAAATCACCATATAAAGCCATTGAGATTGGGTTAATTCGATCATTCTTTTTCCTAAAATGCGAGTGATGAAATAATGCTGAAAATGCACACCGCACTTTTGGCTAAATAAAAGTGCGGTGGATTTTTCAGATGAAATTTCTAGCAAACTATAATAAAGTATAGCCTTATTTTAGCATTTTTTTAACGCGGTAATTATGTCAAATCCACAACTTTATCTCGCCTCGCAAAGCCCACGCCGTTTGCAACTTTTACAGCAGTTGGGGCTATGCGTTGCCACCTTTAATGCTGATATTGATGAAACGCCGAAAATCAATGAATTGCCAGCGGATTATGTCGCCCGAATGGCGGGTGAGAAAAACCACGCCGCACGTCAGGCACTGCAAAATCAGCCGAATTTTCTACCGCACTTGCCGATTCTTTCCGCAGATACCATTGTGGTGTGCGATCAACAAATTCTCGGCAAACCACAAACCACCTTGCACGCTCAGCAAATGCTGGAGCAACTATCCGCTCGCACGCACCAAGTGCTAACCGCGGTGTGTGTCAGCTTGCTTGATCAAAAACATAGCCTTGTGCAAACCAGCCAAGTAACCTTTAACCCTTTGAAAGAACAAGAAATTTCCGCTTATATCCGCACAGGCGAGCCAATGGATAAAGCGGGCGCTTATGGCATTCAAGGTATGGGCGGCATCTTTATTTCTCATATTGAAGGTAGTTTCAGCGGTGTGATGGGCTTGCCTGTGTTTGAAACGGCAGAATTGCTGCGTCAAGTTGGGGTTGATTTATTAGGTTCAAGTGAGCAATGCAATGAGTAAAAGCCTATTCCAAGCCACCAAGCACGAAGAACATTGCCCACAATGTGGCGCGTTGCTGCAAATTAAAAAGGGCAAAAAAGGCTTATTTTTAGGCTGCAGCGCCTATCCGCAATGCGATTTTATCAAGCCATTACAGCCCGCTCACGAAAGCAAAATATTGAAAGACTTAGATCAACATTGTCCAAAGTGCGGTCATTTTTCAATTAAAACAAGGGCAATTTGGTATGTTCATCGGGTGCAGCGATTATCCGCACTGTGATTATATCGTTCACGAAGAACTCGAACCCGAGCAACAACATTTGCCTTGCCCTGCTTGTGGAAAGGGCAAGCTGGTGCCCCGACGCGGGCGACAAGGCAAGGTGTTTTACGGCTGCGATCAATTTCCAAAATGCAAATTCACCCTTGCCAGCCAGCCCTATGCCGTGCCTTGTCCGCAATGCGCGTACCCCATTAGCACGCTGAAAAAAAAAAGAAAGAAGAAAAAACCGACCGCACTTTGCGTCGCACTTGGTTGTGCGCCAACAAGGCGTGCCGTCATCAATTTGAAACAGAAGATGAATAACGAACAGAATGTGGCTCAACTGGTTGAGCGATTAAAGCAAAACGACGTGATTGCCTATCCCACCGAGGCGGTGTTTGGCTTAGGCTGTAATCCGCTTAGCGAAAGTGCGGTGCAAAAATTATTAATTTTGAAGCAGCGCCCTGTGGAAAAAGGCTTGATTTTAATTGCGCCAAGTTTGGATTTTCTGCTGCCTTTTATCGATGAACGCCAGCTTTCCGAACAGCACTGGCAGCGCTTAAACGCCCATTATGATCGCCCGACCACTTGGGTTGTGCCAGCAAAAGCCGATACGCCGAAATTTCTCACAGGGCAATTTTCCACCATTGCCGTGCGCATCAGCGATCACCCTGCGGTAAAACTGCTTTGCGAACAGGCAGGCTTTGCGCTCACCTCCACCAGCGCCAATTTAACCGGCTTGCCACCTTGTCGCACGGCAGCGGAAGTGAAAGCGCAATTTGGCGATCACTTTCCTGTGTTAGAAATGGCTATCGGCACGGCGCAAAACCCTTCAGAAATACGCGATCTATTTACCCAACAACTTTTTCGTCAAGGTTAATAAGGATTTTTATGAATAAAGCTATCAATAACAAAGGCAAAGATCTGTATGCCGTGTGGGGCAACCCCATTGCACAAA
Source organism: Avibacterium endocarditidis (assembly GCF_002921145.1). GTDB lineage: Bacteria > Pseudomonadota > Gammaproteobacteria > Enterobacterales > Pasteurellaceae > Avibacterium > Avibacterium endocarditidis. Next base: position 19,727 of record NZ_PQVI01000120.1, on the reverse strand, counting down.
GTAAATCCCCACAAATTCATCGCATTTTTGCTGAGCAAACGCAGCAAGATTTAGACTATGTAGCAATGCTTGGTGATGAGCAACAGTTTGAACAGCAACTGCTTGCCTTTTTTGCTGAAGGGGCGAAAGGCTGCAACATCACTGCACCATTTAAAGAGCGTGCGTTTAAGCTAGCCGCTCAACACAGCGAACGTTGCTTGCTGGCGGGTGCTTGTAATACGTTAAAAAAACTCGCCGATGGCACACTTTATGCGGATAATACAGACGGAGCAGGGCTGGTGAGCGATTTACAGCGTTTAGGCTGGCTCAAACCACAACAATCCGTGCTGATTTTAGGCGCAGGTGGCGCAACCAAAGGCGTGTTGTTTCCCTTATTACAAGCAGAGCAAACTATTCTTGTGGCCAACCGCACCTTAGCCAAAGCTACAGAATTGGCGGAAAAATTTAGCGCCTACGGCAATATTCAAGGCTGTACCCTTGCGGACATTCCCGTGCAAAAATTTGATCTTATCATCAATGCTACTTCGCTCGGCTTACAAGGCAAAACCGTGGCGATTGATCCCGACATTTTAAAACAAGCCAGTGCGGTGTACGATATGCAATACAGCAAAGGCGCAGACACGCCATTTATCGCCCTCGCCAAACAACAAGGCGCACAACATTACAGCGATGGCTTCGGTATGCTAGTCGGCCAAGCCGCCCACGCCTTTTATTTATGGCGCGGTGTAATGCCTGATGTAGCACCTTTGTTTGATGAACTTTAATCCGATTTCATTCCAATAAAAAACCTAGCTTGATGGCTAGGTTTGTTTTTTATAGGCTAAGTGTAAAGAAAGTACAGCCATTTTTACAAAATTTTTTGCATTTTTTTAAGCTAGTTTTTTATGTGGGGAGAAGATAGGCTTTTTAGCACGATTACTTATGAATAGCCTTGTTTTAGAATATTAATCTAAAAATAAAATTTTTAACAAAATTTAAAACTAGCTATGTTACAAAAATATAGAAAAAGGACTGCTTATAGTATTTTTATCTATTGACTAAAAATCATATTTCGTTATATTTCCTAACCTTAACATTTCTTTAACGTTTAAATAGGTGAAAATATGACACAGTCAGCAAAACGCGAAACCTTTTCGGGCAGTCGTGCATTTATTTTTGCCGCCATCGGATCTGCCGTGGGTTTAGGAAACATTTGGCGTTTTCCTTATACCACTTATGAAAACGGTGGTGGTGCATTCATTATTCCTTATCTTATTGCGCTTTTAACCGCAGGAATTCCATTTTTATTCTTAGATTATGCCATTGGGCATCGCCACCGTGGGGGTGCACCGTTGTCTTATCGCCGTTTCAGTCGCCATTTTGAAACTTTCGGTTGGTGGCAAGTTATGGTGAATGTGATCATCGGGATTTACTATGCGGTTGTGCTGGGTTGGGCGGCGAGCTATACCTATTTCTCTCTTAATACCGCTTGGGGTGATAAGCCAATTGATTTCTTCTTACACGATTTCTTGCAAATGGGCGATATTGCTCAGGGTGTGAGTTTTGAATTTGTCAGTATGGTGGTTGGCCCGTTAATTGCCGTATGGCTTGTGGCACTTGGTGTGTTGGCGTTAGGCGTGCAAAAAGGGATTGCAAAGCTATCCACTGTATTAATGCCTGTGCTTTTAGTGATGTTTGTGGTGTTGGTCGCTTCATCATTATTCTTACCGGGGGCAGCGAAAGGGTTAGATGCTTTATTTACGCCAAACTGGTCAAAACTTTCTGATCCAAGTGTATGGATTGCCGCTTATGGGCAGATTTTCTTCTCCCTTTCTATCGGCTTCGGGATTATGGTAACTTACGCCTCTTACTTGAAAAAAGAATCTGACTTAACCGGTAATGGCTTGGTAGTGGGCTTTGCCAATAGTAGTTTTGAATTATTAGCTGGTATCGGGGTGTTTGCCGCGCTTGGCTTTATGGCTACGGCGTCAGGGCAAGAAGTGGGCGAAGTAGCAAAAGGCGGTATCGGCTTGGCGTTCTTTGCGTTCCCAACGATTATTAACGCTGCACCATTTGGTAAAGTGCTTGGTGTGTTGTTCTTTGCTTCATTAACTTTCGCTGCTTTGACTTCATTTATCTCTGTAATCGAAGTAATTATTTCAGCAATTCAAGATAAATTACGCGTTCGCCGTGCTAAAGCCACTTTCCTTGTTGGTGTGCCAATGATGTTAATTTCAACCGTATTATTTGGTACAACCACAGGCTTACCAATGCTTGATGTGTTAGATAAATTCGTCAACTATTTTGGTATTGTTGCGGTGGCGTTTGTTTCATTGGTGGCTATCGTTACCAACGAAAAATTAGGCTTACTTGGCAAGCACTTAAACGAAACATCTTCTTTCAAAGTTGGCTTTTTATGGCGTTTATGTATCGTTTTAACCACAGGTATCCTTGCATTTATGTTATTAAGCGAAGGAGCAAAAGTGTTCACTGAAGGCTACGAAGGCTATCCATCTTGGTTCGTTAATACCTTTGGCTGGGGAATGGCGGCAAGCCTTGTGGTGATAAGCTTCCTAATCTCTCGCTTAAAATGGAAACACGAAGAGTTATTTAACCCAGAAGAACAGGCAAAAGAGGAACAATAAAATGAGTACTAGTGCAATTATTATGATGGCCGTTGCCTTGGTTATTATTTGGGGCGGATTACTTTTCTCCATCAAAAATCTGCCAAAAGATAAATAAAAACTCGCGGGAAAAATACCGCACTTTATAAAATCAAACAGCCACCTGTGAGTGGCTGTTTTTTTTATTAATATTATTGATCTTCTGCTAAATGAGCTGTTATTCCTAACCCAAGTGCGGTGCTTTTTTCTTGACTTTTTAAGATTAAAATCCATACATAAAAAAGGGATAAATAACCATACAAAAATTATACCTATTAAATCTATAGAATTTGCCAATGAAATTTTTTGATTTCTATCAACATTCCTTTCTTAATAATTGTTAATACTGTGCGAGATGTTTCCTAACTTACTATTCTATAAAGGAGAATCTTATGAAACCTCAATCGTGGTTATTTACATTTATTGGCGCAAGTGTCGCCGCTTACCTAGGGACGGTGGCATATATCCACCACTTTGATAAACAAGAAACACAACGCCGTTTGCAAGAAAGCCAAATTACTGATCCGCAGCAACGTGTCGTTGAAACCCTGCTATATAATAATGGCTGTCAATATTGCCATAGTAACAATGCGAATATGCCATTTTATGCCAAATTGCCTATCGCTAGCAGTTTAATGGAAAAAGATATTCAGCAAGGACAAGCTCATTTTTTGCTGGATAATATCACGGATTATCTCAACCAACCGCAACGCATTTCCGCAGCAGATTTAGCGAAACTTGAAAGTGTTATTCAAAATAACGAAATGCCTATTCATTCTTTCAAAATGGTGCATTGGGGATCAGGTTTAAACGATCAAGAGAAAGCAACCTTGCTTGATTGGATTCATAAAGTTCGCCAAGAATATCAACTTCCTGCAAATACCTCTGGCACATCGGCTGAACGTTTTGTACAACCTGTTCCGCAAAGTTTACCCGTTAATCCTGCCAAGGTTGATTTAGGTAACACGCTTTATCACAGCACTGCATTATCAGGCGATGGCACTATTGCTTGTGCCAGTTGCCACGGTTTGAACACAGGCGGAGTGGATAATCTTGCCACTTCTACTGGAATTAAAGGGCAGAAAGGAGGCATTAATGCGCCGACTGTCTATAATGCGGCTTTCAACTTTGCTCAATTCTGGGACGGTCGTGCTGCTAACCTAGCAGAACAAGCCGGTGGACCACCGTTAAATCCTGTAGAAATGGGAGCAGAAAATTGGCAACAAATTGTTGATAACCTCAATAAAGATGAATCACTTAAACAAGCCTTTGAAAAAATCTATCCCGAAGGTTTTAATGAAAAAACTATTACAACAGATGCCATTGCTGAATTTGAGAAAACCTTAATTACCCCAAATAGTCCTTTCGATCGCTATTTGCAAGGTGATGAAAATGCCTTAACTGCAGCACAGAAAAATGGTTATGCGTTATTTCACCAATATAAATGTGATACTTGCCATACTGGTGTTAATTTAGGTGGTCAATCTTATGAATTAATGGGTTTGAAAGCAGATTATTTTGCTGATCGCAATAAACCATTAACCGAAGCCGATGATGGTCGCTTTGCACAAACGAAAAATCCTTATGATAAACATCGTTTTAAAGTGCCAACATTGCGTAATGTTGCACTTACCGCCCCATATTTCCACGATGCAAATGCACAAGATTTAACCCAAGCAGTGGAAATGATGTTGAAATATCAAAGTGGTGTAAGTTTATCAAAAGAACAAGTTAGCGATATTGTTGATTTCTTATATAGCCTAACAGGAGAATACCAAGGCAAACCATTAACAAACGATAATATGAAAGAACAACCTTCTGCTAACTAGCCAAATGCAAAAATGGGCAATTATATTCTGCCCATTTATCCCTTTCCCCCAATAAAAAGCCACTGACATTTTCGTAAGTGGCTTTTCTTCATTGAAGATATTAAATATCTAGGTTTGCACGTAGCGCATTAGATTCAATAAACTCACGGCGTGGTTCAACTTCATCACCCATTAAGGTGGTGAAGAGCTGATCTGCTGCCACGGCGTCTTTAATAGTAACTTGCAACATTGTGCGCGTTTCAGGATCCATTGTGGTTTCCCAAAGCTGATCTGGGTTCATTTCACCTAACCCTTTATAACGTTGAACCATTAAACCGCGGCGCGATTCTTTCACCAGCCATTCTACTGCTTGCTCGAAAGAACTCACTGGGTGCTGGCGTTCGCCACGCGCGACATAAGCATCTGGCTCAAGTAAGCCGTTTAATTGTGAACCTAATTTTACAATGCGCGCATAATCATTGCCGTTGGCAAATTGGAAGCCGAGTACATATTCCGTATCCACGCCGTGAGTACGCACGGTGAGTACCACTTCGTGCAAATGGCGTTCGCTGTTGAAATGCAATTTATAGCTGTAATGATTACCGCTACTTTCTTTTTCTGTTAAGGTTTCCACCAAAGATTTTGCCCAAGATTCCACCGCACTTTATTTTGCATCAGTTCGGTGGTTAATTCAGGTTGATAAATCAAGGTTTTCAACACTGCTTCTGGATAATGGCGACTTAAACGCGCGATCATTTTTGTACGCCGTTATATTCAGCCACCAATTTTTCCAAGGCGACACCGCTCATTGGTGGCGCATCTTTTGTTGTGTAAAGTGCAGCGCCGTCCAAAGCCAAATTAAGCTCATATTGCGCCATTGCTTCATCGTCTTTGATATATTCTTCGTGTTTACCTTTTTCACTTTATAAAGCGGTGGTTGCGCAATATAAATATGCCCACGCTCAATGAGTTCTGGCATTTGACGATAGAAGAAGGTGAGCAATAAGGTGCTAATGTGCGCGCCGTCCACGTCCGCATCGGTCATAATGATAATGCTGTGATAACGCAATTTATCTGGGTTATATTCATCACGTCCAATGCCGCAGCCAAGTGCGGTGATTAATGTGCCAACTTCTTGCGAAGAAAGCATTTTGTCAAAACGAGCTTTTCTACGTTTAGGATTTTCCCTTTTAATGGCAAAATCGCTTGGTTTTTACGATTGCGCCCTTGTTTGGCTGAACCGCCCGCAGAATCCCCTCCACAAGGTAGAGTTCAGATAACGCAGGATCGCGCTCTTGGCAGTCGGCTAATTTACCTGGAAGCCCAGCAATATCTAATGCCCCTTTACGGCGTGTCATTTCACGGGCTTTGCGCGCTGCTTCACGGGCGCGTGCAGCGTCAATGATTTTGCTCGCAATCATTTTGGCGTCATTTGGATTTTCTTCCAAATATTCTTGCAAACGCTCATTCATTGCCGATTCCACCGCACCTTTCACTTCAGAAGAAACCAATTTATCTTTGGTTTGTGATGAGAATTTTGGATCAGGCACTTTCACTGAAATAATCGCCACCAACCCTTCACGCGCATCATCGCCTGAAGTTTCTACTTTATCGTTCTTGCCTTTTTTATTCAGCCCCGATTTTTCCATATAAGCATTTAAGGTACGCGTTAAGGCAGCACGGAAGCCCGCTAAATGCGTTCCTCCATCACGTTGTGGAATATTATTGGTGAAGCAATGAATATTCTCAGATTGATAGCCTTCGTTCCATTGCAACGCCACTTCAATGCCAATGCCATCACGTTCAGTAGAAAAAAATAGAACGGTTTTTGGTGAATAGGATTTTTGTTTTTGTTGAGATATTCCACGAATGCTTGAATACCCCCTTCATAATGGAAGTGATCGCGTTTGTCTGTGCGTTCATCAATTAAATTAATGGATACGCCAGAGTTCAAGAAAGAAAGCTCACGCAGACGTTTTGCTAAAATATCGTATTCAAATTCAATATTGGTGAAAATGCTTGGGCTTGGCCAAAAACGCACGGTAGTTCCTGTTTGGCTGGTTTCGCCAATAATGGTTAATGGCGCTTGCGGATCACCTAAATTATAAAATTGTTCGTGAACGTGGCCTTGACGGCGAATAGTGAGCTGTAGCTTATCGGATAAGGCATTCACCACCGACACGCCCACGCCGTGCAAACCACCAGACACCTTATAAGAGTTATCATCAAATTTACCGCCTGCGTGCAATACGGTCATAATCACTTCCGCTGCAGAAACCCCTTCTTCAGGGTGAATGTCCACCGGAATACCACGTCCGTCATCTTGCACTGAAACGGAATTATCAGAATGAATAATCACGTTAATGTCCGAGCAATAACCTGCAAGCGCTTCGTCAATGGCGTTATCCACCACTTCAAAAACCATATGATGTAACCCTGTTCCGTCATCGGTATCACCAATGTACATACCGGGGCGTTTACGCACTGCATCAAGGCCTTTTAATACTTTGATACTACTTGCACCATAATTTTCTGGGACATTATTCGACATAACAATTCTCTGTTTTTATTGATAAAAAATTGGGCGGATTATAGCAAATTTTTGCGCTTTTGGCTAATTTCGCAAAAATCTCAAATAGGCTATGAGAAGAGAAATAACAAATTGAAAAATAATGAAAAAAAGAAAAGCAAAGCACCGCACTTTGATCTGCGGTAATTGGCGTTAAAAACCCATTAGGCGGAAAATTTCCACCTAGATGGGCATAAAGCAACTAAAAATTCAATTAAGCATCAATTAAACGGTAAAGTGCGGTGTCTTTTCTGTCTAAATAATGCACCGATTGAATACGGCGAATGGTGCGTGAACGGCCACGAATGAGCAAGGTTTCTGTGGTAGCAAGATTGCCACGGCGGTGAATACCTTTGAGTAAATCACCATTGGTAATTCCTGTGGCGGAGAAAACAAGATTATCATCACGCACTAAATCTTCTAATTTCAGCACTTGGTTCACTTCAATGCCCATTTCTTGGCAACGGCGGATTTCATCAGCGGCAATAGATTGATTTTCTGGCGAGCTGCCTTTGACTTGATGACGTGGAATTAAACGCGCCTGCATTTCCCCCCCTAAAGCACGAATGGCTGCGGCAGCCACCACCCCTTCAGGCGCACCGCCAATGCCATAGAGCATATCTGCACCACCATCAGGCAAACAACATAAAATTGACGCGGCCACATCGCCATCGGGAATGGCTAAGACTTTCACGCCTAGCTGCTGCATTTTTTTGATCACTTCCGCATGGCGCGGCTTATCTAAGGTGATCACCGTTAATTGAGAAAGCAATTTACCCATTTTTGATGCCACACGGCGCAAGTTTTGTTCCAGTGGTAAGTTTAGGTCGATCATTCCTTTGGCTTCAGGGCCAACCACCAATTTTTCCATATACATATCAGGCGCGCGTAAAAAGGTGTCTTTTCCCCCTGCGGCTAACACGGAAAGAGCATTCGGTTGCCCCATTGCGGTCATTCTTGTGCCTTCAATGGGATCAACAGCAATAGATACTTCTTCGCCAGCCCCTGTACCAATTTTTTCTCCAATATAGAGCATTGGCGCTTCATCAATTTCGCCTTCACCAATCACCACTTCGCCACGCATTTCAATTTGATTTAACATCAATCGCATCGCTTGCACCGCCGCATCATCGGCAGCATTTTTATCTCCACGCCCCAACCAAGCAAAACCAGCAAGTGCCGCGGCTTCAGTAACTCGAGAAAATTCAATGGCTAATGCTCTATTCATTTTTTTGATCCTTTGGTTGTTTGAAAATCGGCGTATTCTATCACTTTCGCAAACGATTGCGTTATAAAAAGATAAAATTTTTTGCGAAATCAATAAACTCAGGTAGAATAAGCATACATCTATGTTCATTAACCATTTTTTAAAAGGAATCCACTATGTCGTTAGAAATTTTAGACCAACTTGAAGCAAAAATTAAACAAGCGGTTGAAACCATTGAATTACTTCAATTAGAAGTTGAAGAATTAAAAGAAAAAAATAGCCAAGCGCAACAACAAAATGAATCATTACGCAATGAGAATGAACAGCTTAAGAGCGAACATCAAAACTGGCAAGAACGTTTACGCTCTTTATTAGGTCGTATTGATAACGTTTAATTTTCAAAATAAAAATAAAGGCTTAGGTGATTATCTAAGCCTTATTTTTAGGAGTAAAAATGACTAAAAAAGTATGTTTAATAACAGGCAGCACCCTCGGCGGTGCAGAATATGTGGCTGAACATTTACAACAAGTGCTAGAAACTCAGCAAATTTCCACCGCACTTTTGCACGGGCCTGATTTTGCTGAAGTGGCTGATGAAAATCTTTGGCTAATTGTTACTTCCACCCACGGTGCTGGCGAATTGCCTGATAATCTTAAACCTTTATTTGATGAAATTAGCGCACAAAAACCAGATTTATCTCATTTGCGCTTTGCGGTGATCGGGTTAGGAAATTCCGATTATGATACCTTCTGCAATGCGGTGAACATTGTGCAAGAATGTTTAACCCAACAAAGTGCGGTGCAAATTTGCGATCCTTTAAAAATTGATGTCCTTGCAGTGGACGATCAAGAACAGTATGCCGAAAATTGGATCCCGACTTTTTTATCTCATCTTTAATCTTCAGATCTGATGATCATCTCATCAGATCGCCATACTCGCTTTTAATGATCCCTTATCTACCACCCTGTGGATAACTTAGTAAAAACTTGTCTAAATATTGTATTATTCTGTAAATAAAAATAATAAAAAGCTTCATTGTGGATAACCTTCACTTTTACTCACAACATATACAGCTAGATCAATAGGTGATCTAAACAACCTAAAAAAGGATCTAACCCCTTTATTTTTAAGCGAAAATTAGCCTTATACACAAGGATCAGCGATCCTAATAATTATCATAATAAGATCTTTATATATAAAAGAGATCTTATATTAATAAGGCAAAGATCTTCTTTCTGATCCTTTGATCGAGCGAACAAAATTCACTGGATCTTCAATCTTCGATTTAAGCTACGATCAATTTGATGTAGAATACGCGGTTACTTTTATGAAGATCAAATTTATCACGCAATTAAGGTTATTATGTTTTATACGGAAAGTTATGATGTGATTGTGATTGGTGGTGGACACGCAGGTACAGAAGCAGCTCTTGCGCCAGCACGAATGGGATTAAAAACATTATTATTAACGCACAATGTGGATACATTAGGGCAAATGTCTTGCAACCCAGCCATTGGTGGCATTGGTAAGGGGCATTTAGTTAAAGAAATTGATGCAATGGGTGGTTTAATGGCCACTGCGGCGGATCAAGCAGGTATTCAATTTCGTACTTTAAATAGCAGTAAAGGCCCTGCCGTACGTGCTACGCGCGCGCAAGCGGATCGCGTGTTATACCGCCAAGCGGTAAGGATCGCTCTTGAAAATCAACCGAATTTAGATATTTTCCAACAAGAAGTGACGGATATTTTGATCGAACAAGATCGCGTTGCAGGTGTGGAAACCAAAATGGGATTAAAGTTTCGAGCTAAATCGGTGATCTTAACCGCTGGGACGTTTTTATCGGGTAAGATCCATATTGGTATGGAAAATTATGCCGGTGGGCGTGCAGGCGATCCTGCATCAGTGAGTCTAGCTCATCGCCTGCGCGATCTGAATTTGCGCGTGGATCGTTTAAAAACAGGTACCCCACCGCGTATTGATGCGAGAACCATTAATTTTGATGTGTTAGCAAAACAACACGGCGATGAAAAATTACCGGTTTTTTCTTTTATGGGATCGGTGGATCAGCACCCACGCCAAATTCCTTGCTATATCACCCATACCAACGAGCAAACCCACGAATTGATCCGTAATAATTTGGATCGTAGTCCGATGTATGCCGGCGTGATTGAAGGGATTGGGCCGCGTTATTGTCCTTCCATTGAAGATAAAGTAATGCGCTTTGCTGAACGTAATTCGCACCAAATTTACCTTGAGCCTGAAGGTTTAACGTCCAATGAAGTTTATCCAAATGGTATTTCTACGAGTTTGCCATTTGATGTGCAAATGGGCATCGTCAATTCAATGAAAGGATTGGAAAATGCTCGCATTATCAAACCGGGTTATGCCATTGAGTATGATTATTTTGATCCCCGTGATTTAAAACCTACCTTAGAAACCAAAGCCATTAAAGGTTTATTTTTTGCTGGCCAAATTAATGGTACGACAGGTTATGAAGAAGCTGCGGCGCAAGGATTATTGGCTGGAATTAATGCGGGGCTTTATGTACAAGACAAAGACAGCTGGTATCCACATCGTGATCAAGCTTATATTGGTGTGTTGGTGGACGATCTTTGTACTTTAGGCACCAAAGAACCTTATCGCGTGTTTACCTCCCGTGCGGAATACCGTTTATTGCTGCGTGAAGATAATGCGGATATTCGTTTAACTCCAACGGCGCATAAACTGGGCTTAATTGATGAAAAACGTTGGGCGCGGTTTAATCAAAAAATGGAAAATATTGAATTAGAGCGCCAGCGTTTGCGTAGCATTTGGTTGCATCCGCGTTCTGAATATTTGGCTGAAGCTAATGAATTGCTGAATAGCCCATTAACCCGTGAGGCAAGTGGCGAAGATTTATTACGCCGCCCAGAAGTGAATTATCAATCTCTGACTCAATTAACCCCATTTGCGCCTGCGATTGAAGATAAAGAAGCAGCAGAACAAGTGGAAATTGCGATTAAATATCAAGGTTATATTGAACATCAGCAAGAAGAAATAGCACGCCAAAAACGTTATGAGAATACCGAAATTCCGGATAATTTTGATTATGATGCGGTATCTGGGCTATCTAATGAAGTGCGGTCAAAATTAATGCAACATCGTCCAACCTCAATTGGGCAAGCAAGTCGTATTTCTGGCGTAACACCTGCGGCCATTTCCATTTTATTGGTGAATCTGAAAAACAAGGTATGTTAAAGCGTGGTGAATAATGGCTAACATTGAACAACTCAAAGAAAATTAAATTTCTGCTAAAAAGCACCGCACTTTCTGTGAGCGATCAGCAAAAAGATCAGCTCGTTAAGCTTGTGGTGTTGTTGGATAAATGGAATAAGGCTTACAACCTCACTTCTGTGCGTGATCCGCAGGAAATGCTAGTGAAACATATTATGGATAGCCTTGTTGTCAGTCCTTACTTACAAGGTGATCGTTTTATTGATGTGGGAACAGGGCCAGGCTTACCTGGCTTACCTTTAGCCATTATTAATCCAGATAAAACCTTTGTGTTGTTAGATAGTTTAGGCAAACGCATTAGCTTTATCCGTAATGCCTTGCGTGAGCTTGGCATTACCAACGTGATTCCTGTATTAAGCCGAGTTGAAGATTATCAGCCTGAAGAGTTATTTGATGGCGTATTAAGCCGCGCTTTTGCATCATTAAAAGATATGACCGACTGGTGTCAGCACTTGGTTGATGAAAATGGCACTTTTTATGCCCTAAAAGGACAATATCATCAAGAGGAAGTGGAGCAATTATCAGCCGATTTTATGATAAAAAATGTGATCAACTTAACAGTTCCAGAATTAATTGGCGAAAGAAACCTTGTTTTGTTAAATAAAGGTTAAAATTTTTTGAACCTTTTTTGAATTTATAATAAAATAAACAAGTTATTCTATAGTCTATTTATTGCTATCTAATCCATTTTGAGTATAATTAATAGGCTATTTTAAGTTAGGTTCGTTTGATTTTTAAACAAAGTGACAAATGTCTGCAATCATAAAACAAGTTAAAAAGAAATATCAGGTTGCATTGAGCATAGAATTGCTCGTTTTTATTGTCATTTTTGCAATATTAAGCGCATCGCAATCCGTAAGTGCGGTGTCTTTTTTACTCGGATCATTAGCGATTTTTGTTCCGCATTGTTTATTTGTTTTTCTGGTGTTTTTTATAAAGCAGAAAAACAATCATAAATTAACCACATTTTATCGAGGTGGGGCAATAAAATTTATATGTACGATCATTTTTATCGTATTAGCATTCAAATTTTTTGCTGAAATGAATTATATTGCTTTCTTTGCTGGTTATATTTTAGGGTTATTACTAAATAACCTGATGCCTTTAATGGTAAGTAAATTTTTTAGAATTTAGTTTAAATTTCAAGGGATTAAACTATGTCTGACCTTACAACCGCAGGGTATATTCAACACCATTTAGAATTTCTTAAAACAGGGGATTCTTTCTGGCACGTTCACTTAGATACGCTTTTCTTTTCAGCAGTATCGGCCATTATTTTCCTTTTCGTTTTCTATAAAGTGGGTAAAAAAGCCACTTCTGGCGTACCAGGCAAATTGCAATGCTTTGTAGAAATGATCGTAGAATGGGTTGATGGCGTGGTAAAAGAAAATTTTCACGGGCCACGCAATGTTATTGCACCATTAGGGCTAACCATTTTCTGCTGGGTGTTCATTATGAATGCCATCGATTTAATCCCTGTGGATTTCTTACCGCAAGTGGCAAATCTATTCGGTGTTCATTATTTAAGAGCGGTTCCAACGGCAGATATTAGTGCTACCCTTGGTATGGCTATTTGTGTCTTCTTCCTCATTATTTTCTATACCATCAAGTCTAAAGGATTGAGTGGTTTTGTTAAAGAATATACGCTCCACCCTTTCAATCACTGGGCTTTCATTCCAGTAAACTTAATTCTTGAATCTGTAACCTTGCTTGCTAAACCTATTTCATTAGGTTTCCGTTTGTTCGGGAATATGTACGCAGGTGAGCTTATCTTTATTTTGATTGCGGTAATGTATAGTGCCAATATGGCGATTGCTTCACTCGGCATTCCATTACATCTTGCTTGGGCGATTTTCCATATTTTGGTTATCACCTTACAAGCGTTTATCTTTATGATGCTAACGATTGTTTATTTAAGTATCGCTTATAACAAAGCGGAACATTAAAAACAAAACTATTTAACGATTTTTATTAACTAACCCAGCCAATTAGGCTGACTTTCTTAAATCTAACGGAGAAAACTATGGAAACTGTAATTACAGCTACGATTATTGGTGCATCAATCCTACTTGCTTTCGCAGCATTAGGTACAGCAATTGGCTTTGCTATTTTAGGCGGCAAATTCTTAGAATCTTCTGCGCGTCAGCCTGAATTAGCAAGTAGCTTACAAACTAAAATGTTTATCGTTGCTGGTCTTTTAGATGCTATCGCAATGATTGCAGTAGGTATTTCGTTACTTTTCATTTTCGCAAACCCATTCATCGGATTATTACAATAATTGTCAGCGTTGTTTGTACAACCAAGCTTTACCCTAAACGGGTAACATTGATGACATTATTGAGGAGGGCGTTGTGAACTTAAATGCAACATTAATTGGTCAGCTTATTGCATTCGCACTATTTGTGTGGTTTTGTATGAAATATGTTTGGCCACCAATTATTAAAGCAATTGAAGAGCGTCAAAGCTCAATTGCTAATGCTTTAGCTGCAGCAGAAGTCGCACGAAAAGAGCAAGCTGAAACCAAAACATTGGTGGAGCAAGAAATTAATCAAGCGAAACTTCAAGCACAAGAAATTGTGGATTTAGCGAATAAACGTCGCAATGAAATCCTAGAAGAAGTGAAAGCTGAAGCGGAAGCATTAAAAGCAAGAATTATTGAACAAGGCCACGCTGAGATTGAGACAGAGCGTAAACGTGTTCAAGAAGAATTACGAGCGAAAGTAGCCTCTTTAGCGGTTGCAGGTGCTGAGAAAATTGTGGGTCGCACGGTTGATGAAGCGGCAAACAATGACATTATTGAAAAATTAGTTGCAGAACTATAAGAAGGTTGGGCTTATGTCAGAATTAACTACCATAGCTCGCCCTTATGCAAAAGCAGCATTTGATTTTGCTATCGAGCAACAAGCACAAAAAGCACAAAACAAAAGTGCGGTGGAAAAATGGGCAGAAATGCTAAATTTTGCTTCTCAAGTTGTTGAAAATAAAGAGATGCAAGATTTCCTAACAGGTGATTTATCTGCCAGCAAAGTTGCTGATACGGTGATTTCAATTTGTGGCGACCAACTTGATCAATATGGGCAAAATTTGATTCGGTTAATGGCTGAAAATAAGCGTTTAACTGTACTTCCAGCGGTATTTGCACTGTTCCAACATTATGTGAGTGAACACCAAGCGATTGCAGATGTGGAAGTCATCTCAGCTCAACCATTAAGTGCAGAGCAACAAGCTAAAATTGCAGCCGCAATGGAAAAGAAACTTGCTCGTAAAGTTAAATTAAATTGCAGCGTAGATAATGCACTGATTGCTGGTGTTATTATTCGTACAGATGATTTTGTCATTGACGGAAGTAGCCGTGGGCAACTGGCTCGTCTTGCAAATGAGTTGCAATTATAAGAGGAATAAAAGATGCAACTAAATTCGACTGAAATTAGTGAATTAATTAAAAAACGCATTGCCGAATTTAACGTGGTAAGCGAACCGCGCAACACAGGAACCATTGTTTCTGTGAGCGATGGGGTTATTCGTATCCACGGTTTAAGCGATGTAATGCAAGGGGAAATGATTGCATTACCCGACAATCGTTATGCAATGGCACTTAACCTAGAGCGTGATTCGGTGGGTGCGGTTGTAATGGGGCCTTATACTGATCTTTCTGAAGGTATGGAAGTTCAATGTACAGGACGTATTCTTGAAGTGCCAGTAGGCCGTGGTTTATTAGGTCGCGTGGTGAATACCCTTGGTCAGCCAATTGATGGTAAAGGCGAAATTGAAAACGATGGTTATGCGCCTGTTGAAGTTATCGCACCAGGGGTTATCGATCGTAAATCTGTTGATCAGCCTGTTCAAACTGGTTATAAAGCGGTGGACTCAATGGTGCCAATCGGTCGTGGTCAGCGTGAGTTAATTATCGGTGACCGTCAAACAGGTAAAACAGCATTAGCTATTGATGCCATCATCAACCAAAAAGATTCTGGCATTAAATGTATCTATGTGGCGATTGGTCAAAAAGCATCAACCATTGCTAACGTAGTGCGTAAATTAGAAGAACACGGCGCATTAAAAAATACCATCGTAGTTGTGGCATCTGCATCAGAATCTGCTGCGTTACAATATTTAGCGCCTTATGCAGGTTGTACAATGGGTGAATATTTCCGTGATCGCGGTGAAGATGCACTCATCGTTTATGATGATTTATCTAAACAAGCGGTTGCTTATCGTCAAATTTCATTGTTATTACGCCGTCCACCAGGTCGTGAAGCTTTCCCTGGTGATGTATTCTATTTACACTCTCGCTTACTTGAGCGTGCTTCTCGTGTTAATGCAGAATATGTTGAACGTTTCACACAAGGTAAAGTAACAGGTAAAACAGGTTCTTTAACTGCATTACCAATTATTGAAACCCAAGCAGGTGACGTATCAGCTTTCGTACCAACCAACGTAATTTCCATTACCGATGGTCAGATTTTCTTAGAATCTAATCTCTTTAACTCAGGTATTCGTCCTGCGGTAAACCCAGGTATTTCGGTATCTCGTGTGGGTGGTGCAGCACAAACTAAAGTCATCAAAAAATTAGCGGGTGGTATTCGTACCGCACTTGCGCAATATCGTGAATTAGCAGCATTCGCACAATTTGCTTCAGATCTTGATGATGCAACACGCAAACAACTTTCTCACGGTCAGAAAGTAACGGAATTATTGAAACAAAAACAATATTCTCCATTAAGCGTGGCGCAACAAGCATTAGTACTATTTGCCGTTGAATTTGGTTATTTAGAAGATGTTGAATTAGATCGTATCGCTTCTTTTGAATCTGCCCTTTTAGAATATGCAGCACATAACTATGCTGATTTTATGGACGGATTAACCAAAACTGGCGATTACAATGATGAAATCAAAGCAACATTGCAAGCGATTTTAGACAATTTCAAAGCAAACAGTGCTTGGTAATTCACATTAACGGAGAACATCAATGGCAGGTGCAAAAGAGATAAGAACCAAAATTTCCAGTGTTCAAAGTACGCAAAAAATTACTAAGGCAATGGAAATGGTTGCAGCATCGAAAATGCGTAAAACGCAGGATCGAATGTCATCTTCACGCCCGTATGCTCAAGCCATACGCCGCGTGATTAGCCACGTGTCAAAAGCCAGTATTGGTTACAAACATCCGTTTTTAGTGGAACGAGAAGTAAAAAAAGTAGGTATCCTACTTGTTTCAACAGATCGTGGATTATGTGGCGGTTTAAATATCAACTTATTTAAGACCGCACTTCAAGAAATCAAAGGTTGGAAAGAAAACAAGTGGAAGTTTCACTGGGTTTAATCGGTGCGAAAGGTATCGGTTTTTTCCAATCTCTTGGCTTGAATATTACTGCACAAAATTCAGGAATGGGCGATACGCCTTCTGTTGAAGAATTAATTGGTACGGCAAATCAAATGTTTGATGCTTATAGAGAAGGCAAATTAGATGCGATCTACATTGCTTACAATAAGTTCATCAACACAATGTCGCAAAAATCTACTTTAGAAAAACTTGTTCCTTTGCCTGAATTAGATAATGATGATTTAGGTAAAAGCGCACAATCTTGGGACTACATTTACGAACCTGATCCAAAAGTGTTGTTAGATAGTTTATTGGTTCGTTATTTAGAATCTCAAGTGTATCAAGCGGTAGTTGAAAATTTGGCTTCTGAGCAAGCGGCACGAATGGTGGCGATGAAAGCGGCAACTGATAATGCAGGAAACTTAATTAAAGACTTGCAATTAGTTTACAACAAAGCTCGCCAAACAAGTATTACAAATGAATTAAATGAAATTGTTGCTGGTGCAGCGGCAATTTAAGTAAAGAGGATCGATAATGGCAACTGGAAAAATTGTACAAATCATCGGTGCGGTTATTGACGTTGAATTTCCACAAGATGCAGTACCAAAAGTATATGATGCCTTAAACGTTGAAACAGGCTTAGTGCTTGAAGTTCAACAGCAATTAGGCGGTGGAATCGTACGTTGTATCGCAATGGGTTCATCAGATGGTTTAAAACGTGGTTTATCCGTGTCTAACACTGGCAAACCAATTTCCGTTCCAGTGGGAACAAAAACCCTAGGACGTATTATGAACGTACTGGGTGAACCAATTGACGAACAAGGCCCAATTGGTGCAGAAGAAACTTGGTCAATTCACCGACCAGCACCAAGCTATGAAGATCAAGCAAACAGCACAGAATTGCTTGAAACAGGGATCAAAGTTATCGACTTAATCTGCCCATTTGCAAAAGGGGGTAAAGTTGGTTTATTCGGTGGTGCGGGTGTAGGTAAAACCGTAAATATGATGGAATTAATCCGTAATATTGCGATCGAACACTCAGGTTACTCCGTATTTGCAGGGGTAGGTGAACGTACCCGTGAAGGTAACGACTTCTACCATGAAATGACGGAATCTAACGTATTAGACAAAGTATCCCTTGTTTACGGACAAATGAACGAGCCACCAGGTAACCGTCTGCGTGTTGCATTAACCGGTTTAACTATGGCGGAAAAATTCCGTGATGAAGGTCGTGATGTATTATTCTTCGTGGATAATATTTATCGTTACACCCTAGCAGGGACAGAAGTATCCGCATTATTAGGTCGTATGCCATCTGCGGTAGGTTACCAACCAACCCTAGCAGAAGAAATGGGGGCATTACAAGAGCGTATCACCTCTACCAAAACAGGTTCTATCACCTCCGTACAAGCGGTTTATGTACCTGCCGATGACTTAACTGACCCATCGCCAGCAACGACCTTTGCGCACTTAGACTCAACGGTAGTATTAAGCCGTCAAATTGCGTCATTAGGTATTTACCCAGCGGTAGATCCCCTTGATTCAACTTCTCGCCAATTAGACCCATTAGTGGTTGGCCAAGAGCATTATGATGTAGCACGTGGCGTACAGGGTATCTTACAACGCTATAAAGAATTGAAAGACATCATCGCGATTCTTGGTATGGACGAGCTTTCTGAAGAAGATAAACTTGTGGTAGCGCGTGCGCGTAAAATCGAACGTTTCTTATCACAACCGTTCTTCGTTGCAGAAGTGTTCACTGGCTCACCGGGTAAATATGTTTCATTAAAAGAGACTATTCGCGGTTTCAAAGGTATTTTAGAAGGTGAATATGACCATATCCCAGAACAAGCGTTCTATATGGTTGGTTCTATTGATGAAGTGCTAGAAAAAGCCAAAAATATGTAATCACTTCAAGCCTGATTAAACACTTGAAGGAGAATCACAATGGCAACATTAAATTTAACGGTTGTAAGTGCAGAAGAAAGCATTTTTACTGGTCAAGTAAAAAGTATTCAAGCCACAGGGATTGAAGGGGAGCTTGGTATCTTACCGGGCCACACCCCATTATTAACGGCAATCAAACCGGGTATCGTCAAATTGACCTTAGAAAATGGCAATGAAGAAGTTATCTACGTTTCAGGTGGCTTTTTAGAAGTTCAACCCAATGTCGTTACTGTCCTAGCGGATGTCGCAATTCGTGGTAAAGAGCTTGATGGTGATCGCATTTTAGAAGCGAAACGCCAGGCAGAACAAAATATCGTAGCCAACGCAAAAGACGCCAACTACGAAATGCTCGCCGCGAAACTCTCTAAAGAGCTTGCTAAACTACGCGCTTACGAACTGACAGAAAAATTAGTCAAAAACAAACGCTAATTTTACCGCACTTTCTTTACTGTATTTAAAAAACCACCTTCGGGTGGTTTTTCTTTCCTTAGCTAAATAATCTAAAAAATATTTTGGGCTGTATTAGATAAGGCCTAAATTCCACACTAAAATAGCAGTGTTTTTAGCTGTTCTTTTAGTGTACCAAAGTTAAACTGAAACTCACATTCTTTCAAGAATAACGGAAAGGATTTCTTATCAATTATGTTATATTTTCTGATCTCTCTTTAGCCTGATTACAGAAATTTTCAATCCCATTAATGTGATTTTTTGATTCGGAAAAATGGGTTGAATGATTAATTCTGAAATGATTAGATTCGCTCACATCTAGTATATTGTAACTGCGATAATAATCGGTGTAAACAATACTATCAGGCATAATTTTCCTATTTAATAATAGGGAGTAAGGAGTTATCTTGGTATTTTCAACGACAACGGTATAGACTTTTCCATCTCGTTTTAACATACCAAAAACGGCAGTACCCTTCGCACCTCGCCCCCCGTTTTATTTTTACCATAAAA
>NZ_PQVI01000012.1:3105-15506 GCF_002921145.1 Avibacterium endocarditidis | reverse complement strand
AAAAGCACCGCACTTTTAGTTTGGCAATTCTGGGAATAACATTTTAATCACGTCCAAAGTGAGGCGGCGGGATTTTCCTGAGTAAGGGAAAATGTGCATCATCATCATTGGGTTAAAGTTGGCTTCGATTACGCCCCAAGATTGTAAGCTTGGCTCAGCGGGCTTGTGGAGATCCGGAATAATGAGATCCACGCCACAAACTGCCGCGCCCATTGCCTTGGTAATGCCAACAGCGAGCGCTTTATAGCTTGGGTGCATTTCATCGGTCATATCAATGCTATCACCGCCTGTGCTGATATTTGAATTTGCGCGTAACTGTACAATACGCCCTGCTTCAGGAATACTATCCACCGTTAAGCCTTGCTCTTTGAGTTGCAGTTTTTCAATATCGCCAAGGGCAATGTTTTTCAATGGTGTACGACTGCCATCGCCACGCAATGGGTGATCGTTTTTCGCCGCGACCAATTCTGCTACGCTATGTTTGCCATCACCCACCACATTGGCTGGCACGCGTAATAGCACGGCAAGGGTTTCATCACCTAGCACGAAGAAACGATATTCCGTGCCGCTTAGATAATCTTCCACCATCACTTCTTTATCTTCACGGAAGGCAATTTCAATGGCTTTCGCAAAATCTTCACGGTTGCTGACCCCTTGTTGGAAAATGGTGATGCCTAAACCATAATTGGTAGATTTTGGCTTAATTACCACGGCGCGCCCTTCAAATAAGCCGTAATTCGCAATAGCTTGTTCGGCGGAGGTAAATTCCAAACTTTGTGGCACGTTAAAGCCTGCTTTATGCAACACTTTTTTGGTTACCACTTTGTTTTCCATAATTAATGGTGAAATGTAGCTGTCTTTTGAGGTCATATTGCCGTTTTTCACATATTCAATATGATCGCCTACTTGCAAGCAAAGGAACTGATCCTGCTCGTCCAAAATTTCTGTTTTAATACCTTTTTGGATCAAGTCAAACAATAACGCTTGGGTGGATAATTCCATATTATCAAAGGCTTCCAATGCATAAAAACGCTCAAAAGCATTGGCTTTATATTGTTGCGCAAGGGCTGCCCCAAGTTTTTGGTAATCACCTGCTTTTTCAATGGCTTGCACTAAACGTCCGCCAAGGGTTAAAGCAGGATCGGCAAACTGTTGTAATTTTTGTTGCACGATTTCACTGATTTCTTGCGGAGCCTGAATCTCTTGCAACATGGCTAATAATTGATTTAATAATTGTTCACCTTCTGCGGCATATTGGGTTGGTGAAAGGGGATTTTCTAGTGCTACTTCAGCCAATCTTACCTTGCCTAATTCCACACCATTTTGATCCACGGTTTCATCAAGCCAAATCATTAATAAGACGAAATAATGGATAAATTTCGCATCGCTGAGGGTGATACCGTATTGATCGAACGGGTTAAGATCGAACAAGCGAAACTCTAAATATTGAATACCGTTGTTGAGCAATTCGCGGGCTTTTTTCGCGCCACGCAAACGCACATTGGAATAAAATTCTTTTTCGGCAATGAGCTTGCCTGTTTTCACCCAATGCTCAAGGCTTTCCACATAGCTTTCAATGCTATCAAAAGACACTTTAATTTCAGGATCATTCACATAGCCATATTGGCTTGAGCGCAGGCTGCGAACATATTGCCCTGCTTTTAATGGGCTACCTTGTTTGAAATAATTGTCTTGCACCGTTGGTGTTGCGGCCAGCAAATAAAGTAAAACCCACTGATAACGAAGGAAATTCTTCGCCATTTTGAGATATAAATCGTTCTGAAATTGCACCGCACTTTGATATTCTGACTGTGCTTTAAAAAGGGTCTGTACCAGTTCAGGATCAAGCTGGAAGTTGTAATGAATCCCACTCACCATTTGCTTATTTTTGCCATAAGATTTCACTAAATGCTCGCGGTAAGCCACATCTTCGGCATTGTCTAATTGTGCCACTTGAATTTGATCTTCAGGTGGCAAGCCTGCTGGCATACTTAGAGGAAACAAATATTCATCTTCAGGAATGGAACGTAACACCACTTGATGAATGGCAGAAAGCCAACGCAGGCTATCTTCCAATTTATGCTGTGGCGGGGTGATCATTTCCACTTGGCTTTCAGCAAAATCCGTTTGAATATAAGGGTGATACGATCGATTGCCAAAAACCTTAGGGTGTTCAGTGGTTACGATAGAGCCGTCTGCGTGTACACGCTGGCTCTCTTTTTCAATCCCAAATGAGCCTTGTTGGAATAACAGCCCAAGATGGTTTTGCTTAATGGTTTGTTGGATTTTCATATTTTTCCTTCTATTCAAGGTTAGGACAATGCTGACTATTATCTAAGCTCATTACTAAAAAGGCAAAAACTAAATCTTTATGAGTTATAGCGATTTGATCTTAAACAAATCACGACATATTTCGCCATAAAATAGATAGGCGGATTTTACTCCGCCCCAATTAAATCTTAGTTAGTTTTTGCTTAGCGATGCTTAATGCTCTTCTCTTGCGTGGTTTAAGCTGTATTTTGGAATTTCCACCACAAGATCTTCATTGCCAATTTGGCATTGGCAGCTTAAACGGCTATCTACTTCTAAGCCCCAAGCCTTATCTAGCATATCGTCTTCCGCTTCGCTGCTTTCATTTAAACTATCAAAGCCTTCGCGAATAATCACGTGGCAGGTGGTGCAAGCGCAGGATTTATCGCAAGCGTGTTCAATTTCAATGCCGGCATCTAATGCCACATCTAATAAATTATCCCCTTCGGCGGCGTCCACCACCATTCCTTCCGGACAAAGGGTTTCGTGAGGTAAAAAAATCACTTTAGCCATAATCACTATTCCTTAAAATTCTCAATTTCATCAATAGAATGCCCTGAAAGTGCCGTTCTGATGGATTTATCCATACGGCGTGCAGCAAATTCTTGCGTGGCACGATCCAAGGCTTTAATGCCTTGCTTAATGGCAAGGCTATCTTCTTGTTGTACTAATTCTTGCAGCGAAATTAACGCATTTTTCACCGCACTTAATTCTTCATCATTCAGCAGACTTTCGTCCTGTTGCAAGGCAGAATGCACGCTTTCAATCACACGGGTTGCTTCCACGCGCTGTTCCGCTAATAAACGTGCTTGAATGTCTTCTTTGGCATTTTCCATTGAGGCTTTCAGCATTGCGGCAATTTCTTCATCGGTTAGCCCGTAAGAGGGTTTCACCTGAATGGAGGATTGCACGCCAGTGGATTTTTCCATTGCGGTTACACTCAGCAAACCGTCTGCGTCCACTTGGTAGGTTACGCGAATATGCGCAGCCCCTGCTGCCATTGGCGGAATACCACGCAAGGTAAAACGCGCTAGGGAGCGGCAATCTGCCACCATTTCACGCTCACCTTGCACAATATGCACGCTCATTGCGGTTTGACCGTCTTTAAAGGTGGTGAACTCTTGCGCTCTTGCCACAGGAATGGTGGTGTTGCGTGGAATGATTTTTTCCACTAAACCGCCCATTGTTTCAATCCCTAAGGAAAGCGGAATCACGTCCAATAGCAACATTTCGCTATCTGGCTTGTTGCCCACTAAAATATCCGCTTGAATCGCCGCCCCAAGTGCTACAACTTTATCAGGATCGATAGCGGTTAATGGCTCACGTTGGAAAAACTCGCCCACTTTTTCACGCACAAATGGCACACGGGTTGAACCACCCACCATCACCACTTCACGCACATCTTGTGGACTGATGCCTGCATCTTTTAATGCACGGCGACAGGCCATTAATGAGCGCTTCAGCAACGGCTCAATGAGCTGATTAAAGGTTTCGCGGCTAAGCTCGCCTTGCCAATTTTGATATTCAACGCGGCTGCTTTGCGCGTCAGACAACGCGGTTTTCAGCTGTTTCGCTAAGTTCCAAAGCTCACGGGTTTGTTGATCATTTTGCGGTGCAATGCCAGATTGTTCCACGATCCAATCGGCGATCAGATGATCGAAATCATCACCGCCCAATGCCGTATCACCGCCCGTAGCCAGCACTTCAAACACGCCTTTGGATAAACGTAAAATGGAAATATCAAAAGTGCCGCCGCCTAGATCGTAAACTGCAATGACACCTTCTTGTCCGCTGTCTAAGCCATAGGCAATGGCGGCTGCGGTGGGTTCATTAAGTAAACGTAATACGTTTAACCCTGCCAATTTCGCTGCATCTTTGGTGCTTTGACGTTGTGCGTCATCAAAATAGGCTGGCACGGTGATCACCGCCCCTTGCAATTCGCCGCCGAGGCGTTTTTCTGCAAGTGCGGTCAATTTTTTCAGAATTTCGCTTGAAACTTCAATGGGGCTACGCACACCTTGCGCGGTTTCAAATAAAGGCAAACCATTTTCGCTTTGCTGAAAACGGTAAGGCAAATTCGGATAACGATGCTGCACGTCCGCCAATGAACGGCCGATTAAACGCTTAACAGAAATAATGGTATTTTGCGGATCAAGACTGGCTAATTCCCCGGCTTCATACCCCACAAGCACGGGCTGGTTGGCAGAAAAATTAACAATTGAAGGCGTTAATGCACGCTCTTTTTCGTCCAATAAAATTTCTGCCATTCCACTGCGCACGGTGGCAACAAGGGAATTGGTTGTGCCAAGATCAATGCCCACCGCTAATTTGTGTTGGTGCGGCGCGCTGGTTTGTCCTGGTTCCGCAATTTGTAATAAAGCCATTGTTATTCTCTTTAAAAATCCATTAAGTTGTCTTCAATGCGTTCAACTTCAAGTAACAGTTTTTTGATGAAACGTAAACGATCCGTCAGCATTTGTGCCTTTGCCCAATCTTGCGCAGAAAGTGCGGTATTTAATAGGATTAAAATTTCCTGCCGTTGTGCGCTGATTTGATCGGAAAACTGCATTAGCGCATCGCTGTCTTTCTGCTGTTCAATATCTTCAAGCTCTTCGCGCCATTGCATTTGTTGCATTAAAAATGCCATATCTTGGCTGGTTTTTTCTTCCACATTTTGGTTGCCTAAATGCAAGGCAATAATGCTATCAGCACGGGCAATGGGATCTTTTAATATTTGCAAGGCATCATTCACTTCTGCCGATTTTTGCATTGCTAAACGCTGTTCTTGCGTTGAACGATGTGCAAAATTATCGGGATGCAGGGATTTTTGCAATGCCAAATAACGGTTATTCAAGAGATCAAGATCAAGTGAAAATGCCACTGGCAAATCAAACAATGCAAAAGGATTGTTCATTGGTGTTCCTATTAAACGTTAAAACTTTCGCCGCAGCCACATTCATCTTTCACGTTAGGATTGGTGAATTTGAACCCTTCGTTTAAGCCTTCTTTGACAAAATCCAGTTGTGTGCCGTTGAGATACACCAAGCTTTTGGTATCCACGATTACTTTCACACCGTGATCTTCAAAAACTTGATCGTCTTCGTTTAAGGTATCCACAAATTCAAGCACATAAGCCAAGCCTGAACAGCCTGAGGTTTTAATGCCTAAGCGTAACCCAATGCCTTTGCCACGGTTAGCAAGGAAGGTTTTGACGCGATTTGCTGCACTTTCGGTTAATGTTACGCTCATAAGGTTCTCCACAAAATGATGAAAAGTGCGGTTAAATTTCACCGCACTTTTATTTGCTTAAATTATTCGCCGCGTTTTGCTTTGTAATCAGCGATAGCTGATTTAATGGCATCTTCTGCCAAAATGGAGCAATGCACTTTTACTGGTGGAAGTTCTAATTCTTCCGCAATTTGGCTATTTTTGATGGCTTGAGCTTCATCAAGAGATTTGCCTTTCACCCACTCAGTGATCAATGAGCTTGAAGCAATGGCTGAACCGCAGCCGTACGTTTTGAATTTTGCATCTTCAATAATGCCGTCATCATTCACTTTGATTTGTAACTGCATTACATCGCCACAAGCAGGCGCGCCCACCATTCCGCTTCCCACGGTTGGATCTTTTTTATCGAATGAACCTACGTTACGCGGGTTCTCATAATGATCGATTACTTTGTCGCTATATGCCATTTTTCTGTTCCTTTTGCTAAATTAATGGTGAGTCCACTCAATTGAGTTAAGATCAATGCCTTCTTTGAACATATCCCATAATGGGGATAATTCTCTTAATTTTTCCACCGCACCCTTTCCACCAGATTGATGGTGTAATCAATTTCTTCTTCGGTGGTGTAACGTCCCACAGTAAAGCGGATTGAGCTGTGTGCAAGCTCATCGTTTAGACCTAAAGCACGCAACACATAAGACGGCTCAAGGCTGGCTGAAGTACAAGCTGAACCTGATGAAACGGCAATATCACGCAATGCCATCATTAAACTTTCACCTTCCACATAGTTAAAGCTGATGTTTAGGTTGTTGTCCACACGGTGTTCCATTGAGCCATTCACATAGGTTTCTTCGATGTCTTTTAAGCCGTTGTACAAACGATCACGCAATGCTTTTAAGCGTGGCATTTCGGTTGCCATTTCTTCTTTACAAATGCGATAGGCTTCGCCCATACCCACAATTTGGTGAACAGGCAATGTACCAGAACGCATACCACGTTCGTGGCCGCCACCGTGAATGATCGCTTCTAAACGAACGCGCGGTTTACGGCGTACATATAACGCACCAATCCCTTTTGGCCCGTAAAGTTTGTGGCTTGACATAGACATTAAGTCCACGTTCAATTCCGCTAAATTAATCGGCAATTTACCCACGCTTTGTGTTGCATCGGTGTGGAAAATAATTTTACGCTCACGGCACAGATCGCCAATGGCTTTAATATCTTGGATCACACCAATTTCGTTATTAACGTGCATAATAGACACTAAAATGGTGTCGTCACGCATTGCATTTTTTAATTCTTCTAAGTCGATTAAACCGTCTGATTTCGGTGTTAAGTAGGTAACTTCAAAGCCTTCACGTTCTAACTGACGGCAAGTATCTAGCACCGCTTTGTGTTCTGTTTTGCAGGTGATAATGTGTTTGCCTTTGCTTTGATAAAAATGCGCTGCACCTTTAATTGCAAGGTTGTCGGCTTCTGTCGCTCCAGAGGTGAACACGATTTCACGGCTATCCGCACCGATTAAATCGGCAATGTGATTACGCGCCACATCAACGGCTTCTTCCGCTTGCCAACCGAATTTATGAGAACGGGACGCAGGGTTCCCGAACGTGCCTTCGATGGTTAAAAACTCCATCATTTTTTTCGCGACACGCTCGTCCACAGGGCAAGTTGCCGCATAATCCAAATAAATAGGTAATTTCATTCTACACTCCTAAAAAAATCTATTATTTTGCACCGCACTTTATTTATTAAAGCTAAGGGCTTTATTTTTAAGGCGAAGGATTTTGACGATAAAACACTAAGCGTTTTCGTTTAGCATCACTAAATTGTCAAAATCTTTATGATGACGGTGCTGAGGCTTTTCCTGATGATGTTTTTCCACCAGTTCCGCCAAAGTAATTTCATTTAAAAAATTTTCAATTCGCTGGCTGAGTTCGTCCCATAAAGAATGGGTTAAACATTGCTGCCCGCCTTTGCAATCCCCTTGTCCTAAGCAACGGGTTACGGTGATATTTTCATTCACCGCAGCGATGATCATTCCAATAGAAATTTTATCGCTTGGTTGCCCAAGCTGATACCCCCCACCGGGGCCACGCACACTTTTCACCAAACCGTGGCGGCGTAATTTTGCGAATAATTGTTCTAAATAAGAAAGGGAAATATGCTGTCTTTCTGAAATATCAGCCAAGCTAACAGGGCCATTTTCAGTATTTAATGCAATATCTAAAATCGCAGTTACAGCATAACGACCTTTTGACGTTAATTTCATCTTCTACTTCCTTCTAGCAATTAGGCGGTTATCTTACATAACCTTCTAAATTAGTCAACTATTCCCTATTGAAATTTCCGCTTTTTTCCACCGCACTTAACATTCCGCGTAGGATATTTAATTCATTTTTTTCCACTTCGGCGCGCAGATATAAACGTCTTAATTTTTGCATAACACCTTGATTTTGAATGAAACCTAGCTGTTGATAAAGGCGTTCCGTATGGGCAAAAAAGTATTCTAATTCCTGTGCCGTTGGATAGGTGTTTTCTATTGATGAAAGTGATAAATCCACGTCTTTTTTATTTTCTTCCAACCACGCCATTCGCAATTCATAGCATATTAATTGCACTGCCATTGCTAAATTCAGCGAAGAATAATCAGGATTGGCAGGAATGGTTAAATGATAACGACATTTCAGCAATTCTTCATTGGTTAGCCCAATACGTTCGCGCCCGAACACGATGGCGACTTTATGTTGTTTCGCAAAGGCAACCGCTTTTTCCGCACAAGCACGGGGTTCAAGTAAGGTGCTTTGCAAATGGCGCAGGCGAGCGCTTGTGCCAATAACAAATTCACAATCCGCTACGGCTTGATCAAAGGTCGGCACGATAACCGCATTCTTCACCACATCATCAGCTCCCGCCGCTAATGCAATGGCTTGCTCATCAACAGTTTGTTTTGGTGCAACGAGATAAAGCTGGCTTAATCCCATTGTTTTCATTGCGCGTGCTGCTGATCCAATATTGCCGCTATGAGAGGTTTCTACTAGCACAATGCGAATATTTTCTAACATTTTGATTCTGCATTATCTGACTACAAATTGTGGGTATTCTAGCACAATACCCACAAAGTGCGGTCAGAAATAGGAAAATTTTTCGCGCCCAACAGGGTTTTTCTCGCTTTTTGCTTAAAAAATCACTATAATTCGTGGCCTTAAATGATGTTCTTTAAAATCTGGTGGAAATATGAATCCAATGTTAAATATCGCTATTCGTGCGGCACGAAAAGCGGGCAATATTATTGCTAAAGGTTATGAACGCCGTGATGATATTCAAGCGGTGGCAAAAAGCGCGAATGATTTTGTTACCAATATTGATAAAGCTTCTGAAGCAGCTATTATTGATGTGATCCAAAAAGCCTATCCTGACCATACCATTATTACTGAAGAAAGTGGTGCGTTAGAAGGTAAAGAAAGCGATGTGCAATGGGTGATTGATCCACTAGATGGTACGACAAATTTCATCAAAGGATTACCGCACTTTTCGGTTTCTATCGCGGTTCGTGTGAAAGGCAGAACCGAAGTTGGCGTGGTTTATGATCCTATCCGTAATGAACTCTTCACCGCTGTGCGTGGACAAGGCGCAAAAATCAACGAACTGCGTCTGCGTGCAGAAAACACCAAACGTGAATTGCAAGGCGCAATCTTAGCTACCGGTTTCCCATTCAAAAAAATGTCGGCAATGCCAACGCAATTTGCAATGATGAGCAATCTTGTCAATGAAGGAAAAGTGGCTGATTTCCGTCGTACTGGCTCAGCAGCGTTAGATATGTGCTATGTGGCTGCTAACCGTGTTGATGGCTATTTTGAAATGGGCGTGAAAGCTTGGGACATTGCAGCAGGTGATCTTATCGCCCGCGAAGCTGGTTGTTTAGTCACGGATTTTGAAGGCGGACACAGCTATTTAACTTCAGGCAACGTAGTAGCCGCCCCTGCGCGTTTAGTAAAAGAAATCTTAAACCAAATTCAGCCTTGTTTAGCCGTTGCTCGCTAAACAACGCATTTTTAATCTAAACCTCTTAAATTAGCTAAATCGGAAAATAGGCGAGTGAATAACTTGCCTATTTTTTTAGAAGAAAGATAAAAAAATCCCCTCATTAAAGAGGGGATAAGATGAAATTCATTTTGAATGATGAATTAGATGTTACTTTTTCTCAAAACGCTCTGCTGCGTAATCCCAGTTCACCACGTTCCAGAATTCTTTAATGTAGTCTGGACGGCGGTTTTGGAATTTTAAGTAGTATGCGTGTTCCCAAACATCTAAACCGAAAATTGGGTAGCCTTCGCAACCTGCGATTTCTTTACCCATTAACGGGCTGTCTTGGTTTGCTGTGGAAACTACTTCTAATTTACCGTTGTTTAACACTAACCACGCCCAGCCAGAACCGAAACGAGTTGCAGCTGCTTTTTCAAATTCTGCTTGGAATGCTTCCACAGAACCGAAATCACGGATAATGGCGTCTTTTAACGCGCCTTGTAAGGTAGTGCCTTTTTTCAAGCTTTTCCAGAACAAGCTATGATTAACGTGGCCACCGGCATTATTGCGTAAACCTGTGCGTTTATCTGCTGGCACTTCTGCTAATTTGGTGATTAACTCACCCGGGCAAAGTTCAGTAAATTGCGGTAACGTTTCTAAAATGGCGTTAGCGTTGTTCACATAAGCTTGGTGGTGTTTGCTGTAGTGAATTTCCATTGTTTGCGCATCGAAATGTGGTTCTAATGCATCGTAGGCATAGCCTAGTTCAGGTAGAGTGTAAGCCATAAAATTTTCCTTCTTAAAATAATCATTAGGTACTAAATTCTTGCGTATTCTAGCAAGAAACTTGATTAAGATCATTAAAAGTTTAAATTTCTAGCGAAAAATAAATAGGGCAGAAAATCTGCCCTAACTCTCTTTTCCTTTTTAAGCTTCTTGCTGTGCTTTCACTGCGGCAACCGCCACCATATTGATAATACGGCGAACGGAAGAGGCAGAGGTTAAAATATGCGCGGTTTTATTTACACCCATTAAGATTGGCCCAATGGTGATTGGTGTTGCGGTGCCTTGTAGTAAGTTAAGGCTGATACGCGCCGCTTCCATTGTTGGCATAATTAGCAAGTTTGCTGCGCCTTTTAACGGGCTATCTGGCATCACTTCGTTGCGTAAACTTTCGGAAAGCGCAATGTCGCAGTGCATTTCACCATCAATGATTAATTCTGGCGCTTTTTCACGCACAAGTTTTAACACTTCACGCATTTTCACTGCATTTTCATCATTGAAGCTACCATAATTAGAATGGGAAACCAACGCCACTTGTGGCTCGATACCAAAACGGCGAACTTCTGCCGCAGACATTAAGGTGATTTCCGCTAATTCTTCTGCCGTTGGATTTGGATTAACGAACGTATCGGCGATAAACAAGTTGCCTGTTGGTAACACCAAACCATTCACAGTAGCAGGAATTGCGCCTGCTTTCACACCAGTGAAATCTTTGATTGCGCCTAAGTGAGAAGCATAAGGCCCAACCAATCCGCAGAGCATTGCATCGGCTTTGCCAAGTTCTAACAACACTGTGCCAAGTGCGGTCGGATTATGCAACATTTTACGTTTTGCGCCTGATGGCGTCATTCCTTGGCGTTTTAACTTGTCGTGATAACGTTGCCAGCATTCGTCATAGTAAGGATTGTTTTCGATGTCGATAATGTCAAAATCACGTCCCGCTTCAAGATGTAAGCCAAGTTTTTTGATTTTC
The DNA here is from genome assembly GCF_002921145.1 of Avibacterium endocarditidis. Lineage (GTDB taxonomy): Bacteria > Pseudomonadota > Gammaproteobacteria > Enterobacterales > Pasteurellaceae > Avibacterium > Avibacterium endocarditidis. The sequence continues at coordinate 4,186 of NZ_PQVI01000012.1, read as the reverse complement.
TCTGCGATGATATGCGTGCGTCCTAGCAACACAGGTTGTGCAATGCCTAAAGTGGCAATTTCTTGCACGGCGTGAAGCACGCGCGTTTCTTCACCATCTGTCAGTAAGACACGTTTTTTGTCTTGTTTCGCCTTGGGCGAGAACACTGGTTTCATAAATAAATTCGTTTTGTAAACGAATTGAGTGAGTTTTTCTAAATAGGCATCAAAATCTTCAATCGGACGGGTTGCCACGCCGCTATCCATCGCCGCTTTCGCAACCGCTGGGGCAATTTTCACAATAAGACGCGGATCGAATGGTTTTGGAATTAAATAATCTGGCCCAAAAGAAATTTCCGCGCCACCATAGGCGGAAGTAACCACTTCGCTTTGCTCTGCCAAGGCGAGATCGGCAATGGCGTACACCGCGGCTAATTTCATTTCTTCATTAATGGTGGTGGCGCTCACATCTAATGCACCACGGAAAATGAATGGGAAACAAAGCACGTTATTCACTTGGTTTGGATAGTCTGAACGGCCTGTACAAACAATCGCATCAGGGCGAACTTCTTTGGCAAGTGGCGGTAAAATTTCAGGTTCTGGGTTTGCCAAAGCAAGAATTAGCGGATTTGGCGCCATCACTTTAACCATTTCTTGGGTCAATGCGCCCGCCGCGGAACAGCCAAGGAAAATATCACAATTCGGCATTGCGTCTGCCAAGGTGCGCGTGCCGTTATCTTCAATGGCGTAAAGCTTTTTGGTTTCGTCCATTCGTTCATCACGGCCTTTGAAAATCACGCCTTTGGAATCGCACACGGTGATGTGTTCTTTTTTCATTCCAAGGGAAACCAACAAGTTCAAGCAAGCGATAGACGCCGCTCCGGCGCCTGAAGCCACCAGTTTGACGTCCTCAATTTTTTTATTCACAATGCGTAGCCCATTGATGACCGCAGCCGCTGAAATAATGGCTGTGCCGTGCTGATCATCGTGGAATACCGGAATATTCATTCGCTCACGCAATTTTTGTTCAATGTAAAAACACTCTGGGGCTTTGATGTCTTCAAGGTTAATCCCGCCGAACGTTGGTCAAGTGCGGCGATAAT
>NZ_PQVI01000012.1:0-3100 GCF_002921145.1 Avibacterium endocarditidis | reverse complement strand
AATTTATCAGGATCTTTTCATCAATTTCAATATCAAACACATCTACGCCAGCGAACTTTTTAAATAGCACGCCTTTCCCTTCCATTACGGGTTTGCCTGCTAAGGCGCCGATATTACCTAAGCCTAGCACCGCCGTTCCATTAGAAATTACCGCAACGAGATTGCCGCGAGCGGTGTATTTATAAGCATTGGCAGGATCTTTTTCAATTTCTAAACAAGGCTCTGCCACTCCCGGTGAATAAGCTAAAGCAAGATCACGCTGTGTGGCGAGAGATTTGGTTGGGGTAACTTCAATTTTTCCCGGCTTTGGAAATTCGTGGAAATCAAGCGCCGCTTGGCGTAATTGTGCGTCCATAAAACAGTCCTTATAACAATTTGAAAAGGTTGTGAGAATAATTCAACGCCCTATTATAGGCGAAAAAATCAGAAAATCTGTGATTTACAACACATTATTTACAATTCATTCACAAAATCAACCGCACTTTTGTTTTCGGTGTAGCTAGGGGCTTCTCACCAAGAGAAGCACTCTTGATTTTGAACAGCCCCTAGGGTTTTATGCCGAGATGTTGTACAATGTTTCGCTTTTATAAACGAGAAAATCACGCAATGAGATTAGATAAATTTTTAGCCGAGCAAACAGGACTAACGCGCTCTCAAGCCAATAAAGCACTACGCCAAAGTGCGGTGCAAATTAATGGAAAAATTGAGAAAAGCGGCGCAACCAAAGTGAGTGCGGAAGATGAGATTTACTTTGATGGTGAACGCCTTACTTGGTTTGAAGCGGGGCAGTATATTATGCTGAATAAACCGCAAGGCTATGTTTGCTCCAATGATGATGGCGATTATCCGACAATTTATCAATTCTTTGATTATCCCCTTGCCGGCAAATTGCACAGCGCAGGACGCTTAGATGTGGATACCACAGGGCTGGTGTTGCTCACCGATGATGGGCAGTGGTCGCATCGCATCACTTCACCAAAACATCATTGCGAGAAAACCTATTTGGTTACCCTTGCCGATCCCGTAGAAGATCATTATCAACAAGCCTGCTCCGAAGGCATTTTATTGCGTGGTGAAAAACACCCTACCAAGCCTGCTAAACTTGAAATTATTGATGATTACAATGTGAATCTCACCCTAAGTGAAGGGCGTTATCATCAAGTAAAACGAATGTTTGCCGCCTTAGGCAACAAAGTGATTGGACTGCATCGCTGGAAAATTGGCGATGTGGTGCTAGATGATCATTTAGAAGAAGGGGAATACCGTCCTTTAAGCGCAGAAGAATTAAACGCATTAAAATAAGGATAGCATTTTGAGCGAAAAAACGATTCATAAACCCAGCTTTATTTTCATTTTGACCCTTGGGCTACTTTCAATGTTGCCGCCGCTTGGGGTAGATATGTATTTGCCTGCCTTTTTGCGAATGTCGCAAGATTTGCACGTTAGCCCTGAACAAATTCAGCATACCCTAACCTTTTTCGCTTATGGTATGGCAGCAGGACAGCTTTTCTGGGGGCCTGTGGGCGATAGCTATGGGCGTAAACCCATTATTCTGCTAGGCGTGATTGTCAGTGCCATTACCGCGTTAATTCTCACAACAATTAATCAAATTGGCAGTTTTACCGTGCTACGCTTTATGCAAGGCTTTTTTGGTGCTGCGCCCGTAGTTTTAGTGGGCGCACTATTACGCGATCTTTTCAGTAAAAATGAACTTTCTCGCACAATGTCCACAATCACCCTTGTGTTTATGATCGCCCCACTGGTTGCACCAATTATTGGTGGCTATTTGGTAACTTATTTCCATTGGCACTCGATCTTTTATGTGATTGCGGTAATGGGGGCGCTAAGTACCTTGCTGGTGTTTTTCATCATTCCTGAAACCCATAAAAAAGAAAATCGCATTCCCTTACGCTTAAATATTGTAGTGCGCAATTTTGTGAATTTATGGCAGAAAAAAGAAGTGTTGGGTTATATGTTTATGAGCGCCTTTGGCTTTGGTGGCTTGTTTGCGTTCTTAACCGCGGGATCGATCGTATATATCGGCATTTATGGCATTCCAGAGCAAAACTTTGGTTATTTCTTTATGCTAAATATTAGCGTGATGACTTTAGGATCGTTTTTAAACGGACGCTTGGTAACCAAAGTCGGCGCAGAAAAAATGTTGCAAACAGGTTTGATCATTCAATTTCTTGCGGCGATTTGGCTATTATTAGTGGTGTTTTTCGATCTTGGCTTTTGGTCAATGGCCATTGGCGTAGCACTGTTTGTTGGGCAGAATTCACTCATTAGCTCAAACGCAATGGCATCAATTTTAGAAAAATTCCCAGCGATGGCAGGCACTGCAAATTCAATGGTGGGCAGTGTACGTTTCGGCACGGGCGCTTGTGTGGGATCGCTCGTTGCATTAATGAAAATTAACAGCGCCGCGCCAATGCTTTTAACCATGGTCGGCTGCTCATTTTTAGCGGTCAGCTGCTATTATTTCTTAACCTACAAACGCCTATAATTTCGTTTTTCCGTTAGCCCTGAAAGAATAGAACAATCAGGGCTATCATTTCCTTGGCAGGAACAGTGCCAACGTTGCAACAAATCCAACATTTCTTGTAAGCTCGCAATCTTATCTTTTAGCTCTGTAATATGTTGTTCTGTAATGGCTTTTACTTCGCGACTGGTGCGATTCGGATCGCTATTTAACCTTAACAATTCGCGAATTTGTTGCAATGAAAATCCCACTTTACGCGCGTTACTAATAAAGCGCAGCTGGCTTAAATCCTGCTCAGAATAAAAGCGATAACCTGATAAAGTACGTTGCGCCTCTGGCAATAAGCCCGCTTTTTCATAATCCCGAATTTGCTTGGCGGATAAACCTGCTTTTTCGGCTGCTTGGCTGATGTTCATTTTTTCCCCATTTTATTTGTAAGTTTTTGCAAAGAACTTTTTAAGTTTCTACCTGACTAATCCAACGACCATTTAATGATCATTTTGAAAATTAGGACATTATTTTTATGTTATTTTCTCGGTTTAAATTAAAAAGCTCAACCCTTATTGCACTGGTTACGCTTTATTTTACTTTAGTGCTAAATATTGCATTTTACAAAAA
>NZ_PQVI01000119.1 GCF_002921145.1 Avibacterium endocarditidis | reverse complement strand
TCTTTTAAAGAGCCAAAATTCCACCGCTCTTTTTTATTTTATTAACTTTTACCGAGCTCTATTTATTCCCAGTGAAAAGTTACTCTCTTTTGTAGAGAAGGGGTAGGTGAGATTTACCATTATTTCCTCGTAGGGGCGAACCTATGTGTTCGCCCGTGTTCATTTTCCCATCAGTTGTTTAGAAAATATTGTTTCGGGCAGACACATAGGTCTGCCCCTACAGAGCAAAGAGCGGTGGGAAAATTCATCATTTTTTCACCGCTCTTTAAGCGAATAAAAAACCTTGATAAATTATTCTTATGCGTATTTGGATAAAATCGGTTTATAAGAAAAAGGACGCTATAGAGCGTCCTTTCACAATCAGTCTTTAAAAATTAAAGCGCAGATTTTGCTTTTTCAACCAATGCTGCAAATGCAACTTTGTCGAATACTGCAATATCAGCAAGGATCTTACGATCGATTTCAACAGATGCTTTTTTCAAGCCGTTGATAAATTTGCTGTAAGATAAGCCATTTTGACGGGCTGCAGCGTTGATACGCGCAATCCATAATTGACGGAATTGACGTTTACGCTGACGACGGTCGCGATAAGCATATTGACCTGCTTTAATTACAGCTTGGAACGCAACGCGATAAACGCGTGAACGCGCACCATAATAACCTTTAGCTGCCTTAAGAATTTTCTTATGGCGAGCTCTTGCAATAACACCACGTTTTACACGAGCCATTATTTAATCTCCTATACAATATTATTAACTAAAATTCACTTGACGTACGCTTTACTTGTTTACGCTTATGCGTATGGCAAGCAGGCTACAACTAAAACTTGGTCTGCTTTCGCAACCATTGATTTATGACGTAGATGACGTTTACGTTTAGTGGTTTTCTTAGTCAAAATATGACGTAAGTGAGATTGTTTACGTTTGAAACCGCCAGAAGCTGTTTTTTTGAAACGCTTCGCAGCACCACGTACTGTTTTAATTTTAGGCATTGTTTAAATAACTCCGCATTGTTTAAGTTAGGTTGGATAATTAGGCGAATTTATCAATTTAATAATAAATTACTTGTAAAGCACTAATTATTTCTATTTGTTAGCCAAAGGCTATCATACACAAGGAAATCAGGTTGCGTAGTTTACCTGATTATCACTTTGTTTTTCTGCAAAGAAAAACGGATGAATTCTATAAGATCCATCCGTTTTACGCAAGAAATAAAATTATTTTTCTTCGGTGCAATCACCATTACAGCTTGGCGACCTTCTAATTTACCCGGTGCTGACTCAATCATTGCGATTTCTGAGGTATCTTGTTTAACACGCTCTAACACATTTAAACCAATATCTTGGTGAGCCATTTCGCGTCCACGGAAACGCACGGTAATTTTTACTTTATCGCCATCCTCCAAGAAACGTAAGATGCTACGCAATTTAACTTGGTAATCACCCTCATCTGTTCCCGGACGGAATTTAATTTCTTTAACTTGAACAACTTTTTGCTTTTTCTTCTGCTCTTTTGCTGCTTTGCCTTTTTCATAAAGAAACTTACCGTAATTCATAATACGGCAAACTGGTGGCTCAGCATTTGGGCTGATTTCCACGAGATCGAGATTTACTTCTTCCGCTTTATTTAAAGCCTCTTGCAGACTGACAATTCCTGCTTGCTCACCATCTTGGTTAATCAAGCGAACTTCCTTCGCCCGAATTTCTTCGTTAATGCGATTTGGGCGATTTGTTGTTGGTGCTTTTTTTACGGTTTTAATAATCTTATTCCTCTATATGATTAAAACAATTTTCTGCAACGCAGAAGAACGAAATTTCACTTGCTTTATCTAAAGCAAAAACGGGCGAATTTTATAGCATTTATAGTTATTATGCAATAGCTTATTTCAAGCACGACCGTGATAGCCATCACAAAAACGTAAAAAAGACCGCACTTATAAAATGCGATCGTTTTAATTTAAAGGCTGGTTTAGTTCAAATAATCCTGTTTTAATTCACTATTTCAGCGAATTTAACAAGCTATTTGCCTAAATTATCAAAGAATTTTTTCACACCGTCAAAGAAACTTGAAGATTTCGGGCGGTGTTTTTTCTTACCGCTTTCAAGGCTTTCTTCAAATTTTCTTAATAACTCTTTCTGTTCAGCGTTGAGTTTCACTGGGGTTTCCACAATCACTTTGCAGATGAGATCCCCAGTATAACCTGTTCTCACAGACTTAATGCCTTTACCGCGTAAACGTAAGGATTTGCCTGTTTGGGTTTCTGCTGGGATTTTCACTTTTAAGCGACCATCAAGGGTTGGCACTTCAATTTCACCACCAAGCGCTGCCATTGTGAAACTAATTGGCACTTCGCAGTAAAGATTATTGCCATCGCGCTCAAAAATATGGTGCGGTTTAACGTGAATCACCACATATAAATCCCCCGCTTGCGCTCCAAACTCCCCTGCTGCACCTTCACCAGCTAAGCGTAATTGGTTGCCGGTATCCACGCCTGCTGGAATGGTAACGGAAAGATTTTTCTTCTTGTAAACGCGTCCTTCACCGTGGCATTTTTTACACGGATTTTCAATTTTTTTACCTGTGCCGTGACAAGTTGGACACACATCTTCAGTTACAAAGAAACCACGCTGATGACGTACTCGTCCCGCACCGTGACAGGTTGGACAGGTTTCCACTTTAGAATCTTTTTCGGCCCCAGTGCCGTGGCAATGATCACATTCTGCCAAGGTATCAAACTGAATTTCTTTTTTCGTTCCACGAACCGCTTCTTCTAGGGTAATTTCGATGTCGTAGCGTAAATCTTCACCGCGCACAACACGCTGTTGGCGTGAGCGACCACCACCGAAAATATCACCACCGAAAATATCGCCACCGAAAATATCGCCGCCGAAAATATCGCCGAACATATCACCAAAAATATCGCCAAAATCAGCACCGCTGAAGCCACCAAAACCGCCGCCAGCACCGCCACCAAATCCACCTTGTTCAAAGGCTTGGTGTCCATATTGATCGTAAGTAGCACGTTTTTCTTATCACCTAGAATTTCATAGGCTTCTTGCACTTCTTTGAATTTCTCGGCAGCTTCTTTATCCCCTTGATTGCGATCGGGGTGTAATTTCATTGCAAGGCGTTTGTAGGCTTTTTTAATCGCTTTTTCATCTGCACCACGTTCAACGCCAAGCACTTCATAATAATCTCGTTTTGCCATTTTTATCCTATTTTTTATACGCTAAAAGGGCATATTGCTATGCCCTTTGGATTATTGTTGAATGTGAATTATTTATTGTCTTTCACTTCTTCAAACTCAGCATCTACCACATCATCACCGTTGTTTTGTTGTGGTTGTTCACCGCTTTGAGCTTGTTGTGCTGTGGCTTGCATTAATTTTTGTGATGCTTCCACTAATGCTTTGGTTTTCGCTTCAATTTCAGCTTTGTCTTCACCTTTCGCTGCTGTTTCAAGTTCGCTCACGGCTTTTTCAATTTGGGCTTTATCATCAGCAGATAATTGATCGCCAACTTCGCCTAATTGTTTGCGTGTGCTGTGAACAAGATGATCAGCTTGGTTACGCGCTTGAACTAATTCTTCAAATTTACGGTCAGCTTCTGCATTGGCTTCTGCATCACGCACCATTTGTTGGATTTCATCTTCGCTTAAACCAGATGACGCTTTAATGGTAATTTGTTGTTCTTTACCTGTACCTTTATCTTTCGCTGAAACGTGGATAATACCGTCCGCGTCAATATCAAAAGTTACTTCAATTTGTGGCATACCACGTGGTGCTGGGTTAATGCCTTCTAGGTTAAATTGACCTAGTGATTTGTTTGCAGACGCTTGTTTACGCTCACCTTGTAACACGTGAATGGTTACTGCACTTTGGTTATCTTCGGCGGTTGAGAACACTTGTGATTTCTTCGTTGGAATCGTTGTGTTTTTCTCAATTAAGGTAGTCATCACGCCACCCATTGTTTCGATACCTAATGAAAGCGGTGTTACGTCTAATAACAATACGTCTTTCACATCACCAGCTAATACACCACCTTGAATTGCTGCACCGATTGCAACAGCTTCATCAGGGTTCACATCTTTACGAGGCTCTTTGCCAAAGAACTCAGCCACTTTTTGTTGTACTAATGGCATACGAGTTTGACCACCTACTAAGATCACATCATCAATGTCTGATACGCTTAAACCTGCATCTTTCAATGCCACTTTCACAGGCTCTAATGAGCGTGCTACTAAATCTTCTACTAAGGCTTCTAATTTCGCACGAGTTAATTTAATGTTTAAGTGTTTTGGCCCTGTTGCATCTGCAGTGATGTAAGGTAAGTTCACATCAGTTTGTTGTGCTGAAGAAAGTTCGATTTTCGCTTTCTCTGCTGCTTCTTTCAAACGTTGCATTGCAAGTGGGTCGTTGCGTAAATCAACACCTTGCTCTTTTTTGAACTCGTCAACTAAGTAGTTAATTACACGGTTATCAAAGTCTTCACCACCTAAGTGAGTATCACCATTGGTTGCTAACACTTCAAAGGTTTTTTCGCCATCTACTTCGTCAATTTCGATGATAGATAAGTCAAATGTACCACCACCTAAGTCATATACTGCGATAGTGTGATTGCCTTTACCTTTGTCCAATCCATAAGCAAGCGCTGCTGCTGTTGGTTCGTTAATAATACGTTTAACATCTAAACCTGCAATGCGGCCAGCATCTTTGGTTGCTTGACGTTGTGCATCGTTGAAGTAAGCTGGTACAGTAATTACCGCTTCAGTTACTGGCTCACCTAAGAAATCTTCTGCTGTTTTCTTCATTTTTTTTCAACACTTCAGCAGAAATTTGCGGTGGTGCCATTTTTTCATCTTTCACTTCAACCCACGCATCGCCGTTGTCTGCTTTCACAATGCTAAATGGCATAATGTTCACATCGCGTTGTACTTCTTGATCTTCAAAACGGCGACCGATTAAACGTTTGATTGCAAATAATGTATTTTTTGGATTTGTTACTGCTTGACGTTTCGCAGGCTGACCGACTAAGGTTTCGCCATCATTTGTATAAGCAATAATTGACGGAGTTGTACGATCCCCTTCCGCATTCTCAATAACACGCGGTTTGTCGCCGTCCATTACAGCCACACAAGAGTTTGTTGTACCTAAGTCAATACCAATAATTTTCCCATAATATGTTTTCTCCTAATAAAATTCGATTAATTCGTTTACGATTGATTAAATTGGGCTAGCTTTAAAAATTTCAAGTGCAATATTGCAAATTTTTTTGCATTTTTTTTCACACAGGAATAACATTCAAAGTGCGGTGGAAAATTTCCACATTTTTCAGCCCAACTCACTGATGGAAGTAAAATGTTGGCTGAAAGAGAAATTTCAAGGGCAACCAAACAAATTTTTTGCTTTCTGCTTCATTTTTAACCTACACCAATATAGAAGCCTTAAATATCAAAGAGATAGAGAAGAAAAATAAAAGTGCCAACGCATTTTTCCGTAAAATAGACACCGAAAACACGCACGCCTGACTAAACTTTAGGCAAAAAAGATAATTTAAAATACAAGGGGTTTTGTTATAATTCGGCGGTCTTTAAGTATCGAAACCAACCAAAGAGGTAAAAAAGAGGTAATCCAATGACAGCACAGCTGTGCACAGCAAGATTCTAGTACCAGCCTCGCGCAACAGCAAGCGTTTTTAAAAGAATTAGATGCCCGTCTTTGGACTGCGGCAGATCAACTGCGTAACCAACTTTCCGCTTCCGACTATAAACACATCGTTCTTGGCTTAATTTTCTTAAAATATATTTCTGATAGTTTTACTGCCCATCGCAAAAGCTTCTCACCGAACTACAAGATCCACAAAGCCCACTTTATATTGATCCGAAAGAGTATTCCCCTGAAGAATATCAAGCCGTCCTTGATGAAGAAATGGAAGATAAAGATAACTATGCGGCAGAAAACATCTTCTGGGTGCCGCCGCAAGCTCGTTGGGAAGACGGCGAACGCTACGATCGCACGTTGCCATTGACTCAAGTGGATAGGCTAATGCCTCATCACAACCATATCCTCCCTGAGAAGATTGTGTCAACGCCGAACAAAATGCAACAACGTGTAGAACAAGACGAAACCTTGTTTTACGATATTTATTTCAAAGAGGTAAAAAATCCGCTCCGAGTAAACGACTGGGTTGGCTGACGACAATCACCAACTAGAAAGTAAAAGGCATTGCGGCATATGGACCTGGTAATTTCCCATTCTCTGAAGGAGAAGTGTCGCCAACGCTCACCAGCCCATTCGGCGATGTCGCCCCAATGAAAGTGCCAGCCGAACAGTTGGCCAAATTACAGATAGTGATTTACTTTGGCGATTTCATCTCCGACAAGACATCTGACAAACCGGACGAAGAGCAGTGATATATCCGTATGAGACTGGCGAAACAATGGATGAACATGGTCAATAAACCACGGTAGTAATGCCAAAGTCATTCGCCTACCTAAAATCGTTATCAAAGGTAACATCTACTTCTTGATATCTGGACAAAATCTCTGATTTAATGGCGGATCGGATTGCTTGAAAGAGAATGTACTAGATACATAAAGGGACAGCACTTTTGAATGTCGTTTAGATTTTCTTTCAGACGGCATTTTTATTTCAAATGTGGTTAGTTTCAATGAATTTTAGAACAGGAAATATAACTTCAACTTATAAACGCAAAACTATTTTTAACTGTGAGTCAAGAAAACAATTGACCTTGTCAATCTATGATGATACTATTCATTTCGACAGGAGGTTCCCTCCTGATGTTACTTCTAAAATTTTAACCTGAAGTTGAACTATGACAGTGGCTCTATGAGTCGGTTATTTATAACCATATTGCCAGCAGATGCTAAGTAGCTAAATTAGCTAAGCTCCAAGTATTAATCTTGATTAAAAACTGATACAGCTTAAAACAACTGGTGCGGATAACTTCGTTATCCGAAGATAATGAGTAACCTGTGTTATCCATCTCATTTCTATTCAGTTCAACATTGTTTTGACAACTGGTGCAATGTCGCACTGTTAGAAACCAAGGTTAAATATGAACAAAAATCAT
>NZ_PQVI01000118.1 GCF_002921145.1 Avibacterium endocarditidis | reverse complement strand
AAACGCTTTAGAAGAAGAGCGTAAAGCCGCAGAAGAACAAGCCCGTCGTGAAGCGGAAGCAAAACGCTTAGAAGAAGAGCGTAAAGCTGCAGAAGAGCAAGCGCGCCGTGAAGCGGAAGCAAAACGTTTGGAAGAAGAGCGTAAAGCTGCAGAAGAACAAGCACGCCGTGAAGTGGAAGCAAAACGCTTGGAAGAAGAGCGTAAAGCTGCAGAAGAACAAGCCCGTCGTGAAGCGGAAGCAAAACGCTTAGAAGAAGAGCGTAAAAAAGCTGAACTAGATCGCTTGAAACAAGCACAACTCGTTAGTGGCGTATCAAATACCGCATTGTCGGAACTTTCTGCACAAGGAAATGCAATATTACGCAGCGATCAACATTTAAACCAACGTTTGTTGCAAGAAGGTGGCGAGCAAACTCAAGTATGGACGAATGTCGATTATCAAGAGGCTGATTATCAATCAGATAATTACCGCGTTTATAAACAGCATAGTAACTACACTGAATTAGGTGTAGAAAGTGCTGTAAATGAGCAAGGCATTAGTTTAGGTGCGATAGTGTCGCAAACGCGCGGCAACATTGATTATGAGAATGCAAGCGGCAAGATGACTTATTCGCAAGCTACGGTTTATGCCAAAGTGCAAAGTGAGTCAGGTCTGTTTGTTGCGGCAGACATCGGTTATGGACGTTCTAATAATCGCATCACTTTAGATGAGCAACGTGCTGATTTTAAACGTAATATCGTTAGTTTTGGTGCAACATTAGGTAAGAAGTGGGTGCTAGGATACCTAGATCTCAAAGCAATAGCTGGGGTACGCTATCATCACCTCACGGCTGCTGATTATGAGCTGAAAGGTCGTGCGGTTCATACTCGTGCTTTAGATTTTGTTAATTATCATGCTGGAGCAGAATTATCCAAAACTTGGCAGTGGAACACGCTTTCTATTTCACCGAGTCTTGCCCTTTATTATTTCGATGCGAGTCGTAAAACATTTAACAATGCGGTTACTGTGAATAACAACGGTTTACAGCAACAGTTTAATCGTGGCTGGCAGTATCAAGCAGGACTCAATTTGAATATGGGGGCTTGGTCAGTGGGGACAACCTTCTCTTATGAGAATGGTGATGAATCTTCTCACAGCCGCCAATTTGGTTTAAAAGTGGGTTATCGTTTTTAAGTTTGATAATTAAGCAAAATAAAAGGCATTCAATCTTGGTTGAATGCCTTTTTTTGCTATTCGCTTTTCGTTAAGTGCGGTGTTATTTTGCCAAAATTTTTTGTATCGTAGCTGTAATATCTTCCGCTTGCATAATGGTGGAAATCACTGCAACACCGTCTGCACCGGCTTGTAAAAGGGCTGGAACGTGTTCGGTTCTAATTCCGCCAATGGCGACCAAAGGCTTATTGATGCCTTGCTGGCGCAAGGTGGAAATAAAGTGAATGCCCACAACAGGGGACGGATCTCTTTAGAAAATGTGGTAAAAAATTGGCCCACAGCCATAGTAATTCACGCCGAGAAAGGCGTTATGGCGTTGAGCTTGTTGCAAGGTATTGACGGATAAGCCAATTAACATTTTGCCTTCAATTTGTTGGGCTAATTGTTCTACAGGCGTATCTTTTGCCCAACGTGAATGCCGTCTGCGTGCAACTTTTTTGCGAGTTGAACATCATTATTCATAATAAAAGGCACATTATATTGTTGGCATAAATCTTGGCATTGGCGGGCAAGTTGTTCAATTTTTTGCGGATCTTGCAAAGAAAATTGCCCTTTCTCACGAAACTGATAACAGGTTATCCCCGCTTTTAGCGCTTGTTCTAAACGTGTTAATAAGGTTTGTTGTGGGTTATTGGCATAGTCGGGCAGATGACGGCAATCTTGTGTACCCGCCACTAAATAACAGCGTAAAATTGATTTATCCATTTTTTTGCTCCTGTGAAAATACGCCCAGTGATTGGTTGGGCCGTGTCCGTGTCCGATATTTAAAGGGTGCGTGATGGCGCTGGTAATAAAGGCTTTGGCAGTTTTGCAGGCTTGCTCCAACGGTTGCCCTTTGGCAAGTTCAGCGGTTAAGCAAGCGGAAAAAGTGCAGCCTGTGCCGTGGGTATGCGGCGTGTTAAAACGTGGGCTTTCCAAGACAAAAGATTCTGTCGGCGTGAAAATAAAATCTTGGCATAGCGCACTTCCGCTGTTTTGCTGATGGCCACCTTTTATAATTACGGTTTTTGCACCCATCTGTTGTAAACGTTCAGCAATTTGCGTAATACTGTGTCGATCTTCAGCTTTTAATCCTGTTAAGGCTTGTGCTTCAGGCAGATTTGGCGTTAGCACATCGGCTAAAGGCAATAGTTGCTCACGCATTGCTTGAATTGCCGATTGTTCCAATAAACTTGCGCCCCCTTTGGCGATCATCACCGGATCGATAACCACATTCGCAAATGGGTGCTTACGCAAAAAAGCGGCCACGGTTTGGATAATTTCAGCCGTGCCGAGCATACCAATTTTTACCGCATTGGGCGTGAAATCTTCTACAATTGCCTTGAGTTGCGCTTTAATGGTGCTAAGGGGGATTAAATGAATATCCGTTACGCCTAAGGTGTTTTGTGCAGTAACAGCGGTGATCACGCTCATTCCAAATACATTACGCATTTGAAAGGTTTTCAGATCGGCTTGAATACCCGCACCACCGCCACTATCTGATCCAGCAATGGTCAGGGCTTGTGCAATATGAGTCATTGTTGCTCCTTAGTTTTCAATGTGAACCTGTGCGAATTGCGCCACTTGTTGATCATTGAGTTCACCAAGTTGATCTAAAAGTGCGGTGTAAAATTGCCCATATTTTGTGCTTCCTAAGTCTTTCGCAGCCAGTTGCCCTGCCACCGCATAGGCTGTACTGGCTTGTACTACCGCATTAAAAGGTTGGCTTGGGGCGACCGCTAAAAAAGCCCCTAACACCGCGCCAAGCAAACAACCTGAGCCTGTGATTTTAGGAAACATTGGCGTGCCGTTATCAATGGTCGCCACTTGCACGCCATCGCTGATATAATCTACCGCACCGCTCACTGCCACAACACATTGATGACGTTGCGCGGCCAGTTTGGCAATTTGTGCCACATCGCCTTCACCTTGCCCTGCGTCCACACCTTTCGCCGCCCAATTCACCCCTGCTAACTGGGCAATTTCCCCGGCATTGCCACGAATAGCGGTGAATTTTACTTTACTCAGTAATTCAGCCACCACGTCCTTACGGTATTGCGTTGCCCCCACGCCCACAGGATCAAGCACCACAGGAATACCTGCTTTATTCGCAGCTTTACCAGCCGCCAACATAGCTTTCACTTTGAAAGGATCGAGCGTGCCAATGTTAATCACCAAGGCAGCGCTAAATTGAGCAAGATCCGCCATTTCTTCTTCGGCATCTGCCATAATTGGTGATGCGCCTAAGGCTAACAGCCCATTCGCTACATAGTTTGCCACCACAATGTTGGTGATGTTGTGGATTAAAGGATTGGTTTGGCGAATTTTCGTGATTAAATTAAAGTCCATTTTTTTCTCCTATGAATAAAAATCAAGCGTAAAAAAAGCCCAGTCCCATTGCCTTTATAATAAAAAATCATCTATAAAATCAATGTGATAGGGAATGATGTTGTGGAGTGACGATTTGAAAATAGAAAAGGGAAGAATAAAGTGCGGTTAAAAATATTATTGCGATTTTGCATAATAAGAAGTTTCCTACGTCAGTGCTAACTGGATCAGGTTCAACGGGTATCATCTCAGCTACACAAAGCAGCACCCCGACTATTTAATAGCTTCACTCTACAAAGAAATAGGCAGAAACACAATCTCACCATTCAGAATTTCCGCATTTTGCGCAAAGTATTTTTCGTTTTGCGAGCAAATTGTTTAACAAGATTGCGAAAG
>NZ_PQVI01000117.1 GCF_002921145.1 Avibacterium endocarditidis | reverse complement strand
AAAAAAAAAAAAAAAAAAAAAAAAAAATAAAAAAACAAAGCACTCCACTTGAAATTATTATTTATGGGCATATACTCAATAATAAATAGCTATTTTAACTATCAAAAATAATCTATTTCACAAATAAGGAGTTTAAAAATGAGTCATACCCCTGATATTCTCACTAACCCTCTGACTAATAAAGGCACAGCATTTACCTTTGAAGAACGCGCTAAACTCGGCTTAACAGGGCGTTTACCTGCTGCGGTGGAAACCCTTGATGAACAAGCCAAACGTGCTTACGAACAGCTTTCTCGCTATGAAAAACCAATGGAAAAATATATTTTCCTTGATCAATTACATAATCGTAATGAAGTGCTTTACTACCGCCTGCTTACCGAGCATATTGCTGAAATGCTACCAATTGTTTATGACCCAACTGTGGGTGATGCCATTAAACAATGGAGCCGTGATTATCACCGTTCTCGTGCAGTTTATCTGAATGTGAACCGCCCAGAAGATATTCGTGCTTCTTTTGAAACATTAGGGCTTGGTGCAGATGATGTGGATCTCATCGTGTGTTCTGATGCAGAAGAAATTCTTGGTATTGGCGATTGGGGCGTGAACGGAACAGATATTTCTGTCGGAAAACTAGCGGTGTATACAGCAGCTGCGGGCATTGATCCAAGCCGTGTGATTGCGGTGAATTTAGATGTAGGTACAGATAATGAAGCTCTTCTCAATGATCCAACTTATCTTGGTAATCGTCACGCGCGTGTTCGTGGTGAACGCTATGATCACTTAATTAATGAATATCTCAAAGTCGCTTCTGAAATGTTCCCTAACGCTCTATTGCACTTTGAAGATTTTGGCCCTTCCAACGCCCGCCGAATCTTAGTTGAAAATCGTGAGAAATACCGTATTTTCAATGATGATATGCAAGGAACAGGGGCGATAGTTATGGCTGCGGTGATTTCAGGCTTAAAAGTAACAAAGCAGAATTTTGCAGAACAGCGCCTTGTGGTTTATGGTGCTGGTACGGCTGGTACAGGAATGGCAGATCAAATCAGCGCCGCAATGGAACGTAACGGACTTTCACGCGAAGAAGCGAAAAAACGCGTATGGCTGATTGATATTAATGGCTTAGTCACTGATGATATGCCAAATCTGCCTAATTACCAACAGGAATATGCTCGTCCTGCTGCGGAAGTGGCTGATTGGGCGCGTGAAAATGGCAAAATTGGATTGTTAGAAGTGGTAAAACAAGCGAAACCAACCATTTTAATTGGTACATCAACAGATCACGGCGCATTCAGCGAAGAAGTTGTTAAAGCCCTTTGCGCAGGTGTAGAACGCCCAATCTTATTACCGCTTTCTAACCCAACAGAACGTATCGAAGTGATGCCACAAGATGCCGTGCCTTGGTCACAAGGTAAAGCCTTAATTGCAACGGGAATCCCTGTTGATCCTGTGCAATATAACGGTACTACTTTCCATATTGGACAAGGCAATAATGCACTACTCTACCCGGGATTAGGTCTAGGGGTAATTGTATCTGGGGCAAAACAGGTTACAGATGGAATGTTACTTGCTGCTGCCGAAGCCGTAGCTAGCCAAGTGAACCCACAAGATTTAGGTGCATCGCTTCTTCCACCAGTGGATAACTTACGCGCCTCTTCCGCCACTGTTGCGGTTGCCGTTGCTAAACAAGCGGTAAAAGATGGCGTGGCAACAAGACAGAGTGATAACTGGGTGCAAAGCGTACAAGATGCAATGTGGCAAGCGGTTTATCGCTAAATATTATCTATGCCGTCTGATATTTAGACGGCATTTTTACAAAAATGTACCACATCTTATTAATTAATATAAAAAATATCTTGCTAAACTCTTAAAAAATAAATAATTCAAACAGAGGAAAATAATATGCTTTTTCTCACCGCACTTGAAAATATCTTATCTATCGTGCTTATTATTGCATTAGGCTTCTGTTTACGACACAAAGGCTATTTTGCAGATAGCTTTGCTGGTAATATTTCTAAACTAATTATGAATATTGCGTTACCAGCATCTATTTTTGTTTCCGTATTAAGCCACCTTACTCGTGAAAAATTATTTTCTCTATCAGACGGATTAATTTATGGCAGTATCGCAATATTATTAGGCTATATTATTGCGTGGTTAATGAAAAAATTCTTTAATATTCGCGCTGGGCGGAAAGGTGTCTTTATTAATACGATTGTAAACGCTAATACCATATTTATCGGCTTACCATTAAATATTGCATTATTTGGTGAAAATAGTATGCCTTATTTTTTAGTTTATTATGTGTTAAATACAATTTCTACTTGGACATTTGGTGCTTGGCTGATTGCGCAAGATAGTAGCCAACCGCAGCCATCAACACATAACACATTCAGCTGGAAAAAACTTTTACCGCCACCACTACTAGGTTTTCTAGTCGCACTAATATTTTTACTTATCAATATTCCAGTGCCAAATTTTATTCATAGTACGTTAAGCTACATTGGTGCAATGGTTACACCTCTCTCGCTTATTTATATTGGCATCACCCTTTATGATGCAGGGTTAAAAAGTATCAGATTTGATAAAGATACCATTACCGCACTCATCGGTAAGTTTGCTATCGCCCCTGCAATTATGGCGCTGCTTATTTTCCTAGGCAAAGCTTGGCTACCACTGCCAACTATTGAAACACAGACGCTTATTCTGCAATCCTCTGTTTCTGCTCTCGCCATATTGCCTATTCTCGCAAAAATGAAGCCAAAGGCGATGTATCCTTTGCCACCAATATCGTAACCACAAGCACCCTATTATTTATTCCTATTGTGCCACTTATTGATGCTTTACTTGGGCTTTTAAACTAAATTTAAAAAAAAAAGCAACCGCACTTACAAAAATGCTGTTTAACTTATTCAAACAGCATTTCCATAATTATTTTCTAAATAAAAAAATAATTTTATCTTGCAGTCAATCTGCTTTCCTTTTACTCTAACTAAACTACAAATCACCTCAACAAGGAGTTCCTATGGCACATATTTCAACCATTCATTACACTGGAAATTTACACAACGATTTAATCCACTTACAAAGTGGCGACAAAATTTCCACCGATGCCCCAGTGGATAATAACGGCAAAGGCGAAGCATTCTCGCCAACAGATTTGCTTGCTGCCTCGCTCGCGGCTTGTGCAATGACGATTATGGGAATTTCGTAGCAAGAGATCTTGGCGTAGAT
>NZ_PQVI01000116.1 GCF_002921145.1 Avibacterium endocarditidis | reverse complement strand
ATCTAGCAAATTTGCTGCCGTTCTTGCAGTAACTTCTGCGATAAAAAACTCCAGCAGTTTTTTCTGTATAGATTTCTTTAATTTACAATGTGTTATCTTCATTTTTGTAGTATAGCATTGTTGCTAATCTACTACAGCCCCTAAAATTTTATACCGCTCTACGCAGACGCAATCCACAAAACCCTGCGGGTTGGTTAGGAAGTGTGTTAGTGGAAACGGAATTGGGACAATATCAATCTGCCCAAGCACATTTAGCGCGTTATCGACAAAAATTCGGTAATGACGCGAGTGCGAAAGAAGCCCAAACAATCTTGCTCGATAAAACTCAACCTGATTTAGCAAAATTAGGGCGTTGGCAAGATCAACTAAAACAGGACCCTTCAAATCATAAACTTGCGTTAGAATTATATCGTCTTGCCTCTCGTAATCGAATCTTACCGTTACAGCAATCTTTAATGGCACAATACCCCGCTCTGTTTAATACAAAAGACAAAACCTGGGCAAAACATAGCGAAATTATCGCAAACTCAAAAGGCGACAATATTTCTGACCGCACTTTTCAGCAAAACTATGACAAACTTAGCAAACTCTTATCGACAATTGATAGAGAAAATCCACTATATCAATTAGCCTTGCAAGATCGCTTAGTGCTAGCAGCAAAATTAAACCGTTTAGATTGGGTGAAGGAAAATTATACAGCGCTAGGACGACTTGGCAAACCAATGCCCGCTTATACTAAAGAAGCTTATGCAGATACTTTATTAGCAAGCGGCAGCTCAAGCTAATCAGCCAGTACGTTCATCTTTACTGTTTAAATTGATCAATGCATCAAGTGATGCGGGTTATTTTGATCAAGCACAGAGTTACCTTTCTAGAATAAATCCAGCGCCTTTCATTAATGATTACACTCGCACGATGCGGATCATAAATCCTGAAGTTGATCAGCGTTTCTTTACTCACGTTAATTTAATGAATTGGCGTGGAGATAAACAAGGCGCAGCTGACATTTTACAAGCACGTTTAAATCACGCGGGCGGTGATGCTTGGGCAATACTTGCTCTTAGTGAAATTGAGTGTAGTCGCGGTAATTATCAAAAAGCATTAAATTTAACGAAAAAAGCAAGTGCGTTTTTGCAATCCCAAGATCAACTGTTTGTTAAACAAAACCAAGCTTATACTGCCTTAGAACAGGAAGATTGGCATTTAGCGAGTAAATTGGTAAATGGCTTTAATGCTGAAGAAAAAGTACGCTCAAAAAATCTATTAGAACAATATGAATTGCGTCGCTCAGCACGTTTTATCGCTAATTTTAACATACAGCATCAAACACCAAATGCAAAACAAAGCGATGAAATCACACAAGATTATATGCTTTATTCAGCGAAAACTGAAATGGGGCATTCTGCCTATGTACATTACTTAATTACACAATCGCCAACTAATGAAGACAAAATGCGTCAACAACGCGCTGGTGTTGGTGTTGGTGTTGGTGTTGGTGTTGCATTAAATTTTTATCCGCTAATGTTGAACATAGAAGCAGGAAAAGGAATTCAGTTAAATAATAAAGCCTATTACAGCGCTAATTTATCTTATGAAATCAATGATAATTGGCAGTTCGGATTAAATGGCAATATCAACGGTAGTAGTTTCCCTGTAAAAGGTATAAAAAACGGTATCTATACAAAAGATTTTGGAGTGTTTGTTACTTATAGCTATAACGATCGTTTCCTGCTTGGAATTAACATAAACCAAATGAATTTTGATGACGGCAACCGCCGTAAATCTCTCACTACTTGGGCTGGTGCAGAAGTATTTAAACACGATCGTTGGAAACTGACTGCTAATTTCCGTTGGGATATTCAGCACAACCACTTGATAGCTGATGCCGATGATTATAATCCTGAACGAAGCCGTAATTTAGAATTGACGACAAATTTGAGCTATTACCAGCCATTAAATTATGGGGTAGCATTTACTCACCATTTAAAAACTGGGGTTGGACGTTTTGCTCAAACAGAGCATAGTAGCCAGAATTCTTGGTCAGTAGCTTATGGTCACGAATGGCGTTTAGGTAAACGTATTTCAGTCTCTTACCAACTAGGGCGTAAAAAAATATTTATGATGGCGAAGCTGAATTTAATAACTTCGCAAATCTCGGTTTCTCAGTATTATTTTAGGACTTATGATGTTTTTTAAGAAAATTTCTCATGTTTTTTTGACCGCTCTTTCATTTACTGCTGTAGCAGTAAATGCTTTTGCGGCAACAGATTATAGTGTATTGGCTTATCATTCTGTGATTGATGAATCAGCCCCTGCAAAAGAACAGTTTTATGTGCCACAAACCATTCCTGCAAGTACACTAATTAATCAATTTAATTGGTTAAAAGAGAATGGTTATCACGTTATTAGTTGGCAACAAGTAATAGATGCTGAGCAAGGAAAAGGGGAATTGCCTGAAAAAGCTGTTCTACTTACCTTTGATGATGGCTATGAAACAATGTACAGCACAATCTTTCCATTATTGAAAGCCTATCATTATCCTGCGGTATTTGCCCCTGTAACTAGCTGGATAAGCACCCCAGCAGGAAGTAAGGTAGATTATGGTACGAAACAAAAACTGGATCGTTCAGCTTTTACTACTTGGAATAAAATTCGTGAAATGCACGAAAGTGGTTTAGTAGAAATAGCCTCTCATACGCACGATTCTCACCATGGTGTATTGGCTAATCCTGCTGGTAGCCAGCTTCCTGCAATGATTGCACCGATCTACCAAAATGGGAAATATGAAACAAGAGAACAATATCACAATCGTATTCAAAAAGATCTACAAACATCAGTGGATTTAATCGCCCAATATACGGGACAAAAACCACGTGTTATGGTTTGGCCCTATGGACAATTTACTGACGCTACGGTCAATGCCGCAATGCAAACCGGAATGACACATCATTTTTCTCTTGATGCAGAAAAAATTAATCAGGTTGGTGATAAACATATTGGGCGCTTATTACTTGATGCAGAAACAGATTTAAATACCATTGCGAATTACTTGAATGGACGACGTGATAACCAAAAAGTGCAACGTGTTATTCATGTAGATTTAGACTATGTTTATGATCCAAATCCAGTACAGCAAAAGAAAAATTTTGATGCTTTAATTGAACGTGTACATCGTTATGGAGTAACAACGGTATATTTACAAGCCTATGCTGATGAAGACGGTAATGGTGTAGCAGATAAATTATATTTCCCTAATCGTTATTTGCCTGTAAAAGCGGATCTGTTCAGCCAAGTTGCTTGGCAACTAATGATACGTACTCACGTTAATGTTTATGCTTGGCTGCCGACTTTTGCTTTTGATTTGCGCAATTCGGATCAACAAGTAGATTATATTGTGGACAATCGGACAGGAAAACCAGCCCCAAATCATTATTTACGTTTATCGCCATACAGCAAAAAAAATCTGCAAATTATTCGTGATATTTATAACGATCTTTCATTTTATGCCAAA
>NZ_PQVI01000115.1 GCF_002921145.1 Avibacterium endocarditidis | reverse complement strand
AGCATCGCCGAACACCTCGGCATCGCCGTACACCCAGGCATCGCCGTACACCTTGGCATTGCCGTACACCTTGGCATTGCCGTACACCTCAGCATCGCCGAACACCTCAGCATCGCCGAACACCTCGGCATCGCCGTACACCCAGGCATCGCCGTACACCTTGGCATCGCCGTACACCTTGGCATTGCCGTACACCCAGGCATCGCCGCTCTGATCTAAGTTTGACTCTTTCTCAACATAGCCACCTAAATCACCAGCACTAACGCCAATTGATGCGATTTCGATTATCGCTTTTATGCGATAAAGTTTAATTTTAGTTGTAAGCCCGATCTCGATATACTCGTCGGTTAATTCATATTTTTTCACTGAGTTTCTCCTATTTCTCATCTCATTCAGAACCACACTCAAAGCCACGATGAAAAAAACATAAAAAGGAATGGCTAAGAATGCGGTTTTGAATGGTGCCCCAAGTAGGATTTGAACCTATCTGCCTATCGGTTATGAGCCGATTGCTCTTACCTATTGAGCTATTGGGGCAATGTTAAGACTGTGATTATTTACCCTTGCCACAGCCAGCAGATAACTTCGGCTACTCCCTTGCACCTTATTATGTGCGACCAGCTTTCACCTAAACACCTTGTCGGATTATGATTTTTCCTCATTGAGGCATAATGCTGTTGTAGCGGTGGTTCTATATGGTCTTCCACGCTTTGACTAACTACTCACCATCAGGCGACAATGTGTTTTATCTAAATTGTTAAAGAGCAAATTCGGTTAAAAAAACCTTTATTAAAACCCACTAGGGCTTGAATAAAGGCTCTCTCGAGCCTAAGCGGTGATAATGTTCATTTCAGTAAAGTAGCGTTTTGTACATAAATCACGAGAGCCATCATTTACGCCAGCATTGAGGCTTTCCATTGCGTTGCGTAAGGCTTCAATCACTTCGGCAAAAGGTTTAGCTTGGCGTGCTTCAAAAAGTGCATTGCTTGATTTTGCGTTTGCGATTTTGGCTTTCCACTCATTCCATACGTTCGCATCTTCACCGGCGATTTTTACAGTAAGAGAAAGTGCCGCGCTGTCGCATACCTTTCCGCTCACTTTCCAGCCTTGCGGTAACACTTTTTTCACGTTTGCCATAATTTCTTTTTTCATTTGTTGGTTGATGTAAGCCATTTTGTTTTTCCTCGTTGTTTCGTTTTGATGGGTGTATTGTGTACCATTGGTTCATATATGTAAAGAACTTTTTGTTCATTTTGTGAAGTAAAAAGTACCAAAAGTACACATATTGTTGATTTTTAAAGAAAAATATTTTCAAAAAATTTGTTTGATTGCTTGTTTTTTAAACAATTCGAGAATGGAGAAGTGAAATTTAAGAAATAAATTTTGTTGAAATACCATTTTCGCGACGCCACGAAAATGGTTAAGCAAGGAAAGATTGATTATCTAACAGATTGAAATGATTGTAGTTTATGGATTTAAGCACGATTTGAGTGGATTTAAGCAAGATTTGGGCAAAAGAAAACCGCCACGAGGGCGGTTTTTGCGACGCTATTTTTTTAGCGATTTAGACTTCTTCTTTTTCTTGCTATTACGTTTAGCCTCTATTTTGGCTTGATATTCTAACCACCAGTCAGGATTGTTGTCAGGATTGCGCTTTAATATTTCGGCTAATCCAACACCAATGCTAAATGATTGAATGCCATCGATGTGTTCCGAAAGTTCTTCTGAAATTTCCTGCTTTAAAGGGTTTAAAATAAAATCTACCCCTTTTATTCTTGCTTGCTTAGCAGCAGGGACAAAGTCCGAATCTCCAGCAATGAGAACGATCACATCGACAAGTTTCTCATATGAAAGGATAGTAATATCCATTCCAAGTTTAACATCAACACCTTTTTGATTAACTTCATAGTACCAGTCTGCATTAGTTAAATCTTCCCATCTCTTTTTGCCCCTGCGAAGCTCTTTTAAGGTATGATCATTAAGTTTCCAATCTGTTGATTGTAATTTGCCCATTCGTAGTGCCGTTTTTCGTGTTCCTTTCAGTTTTGCGTGAAATTCGGCTCTAAGTTTATTCATTGGTTCAGCTTTAAAATTTTTATCTCTAGGTGTGCTTTGTCCTTTCTCTGGATGAGGTAATTTAACTTGCTTATCAATGGGGGGCTATCATAGTAATAAATGCGATATAGCTCTTGTGGCTCTCTTCCTGAATGTTGTCCGCGCTCAATTTCGGTATGGAATTTAACAATTTTCCACATTAAATCAATCAGGTGATCTGCGGTTACTTCTTGTGTTTTAAAGTATTTTCTAATAAAAAAACCAACTTTGGCAAAGAAAAAACCACCATCAATTAGAATTGCTGTTTTCTTCATATTGGGAACTCGTTGAGATGATAAAGAAAAACCCATAACAGCCGTACAGATAGTAAAAATGGTCTGTGAGCTGCTATGGGTTCCGTCATTTATGATTTATAATAATATCTAATCTTTTAATGTCAAGCTAAATTTGATCATTTTAATTTAAATTCAACCTATGCCCCATCTTTATCTTCACCTTTGCCCACTACCACATCAGCAAACTGATGTAGGTTTTCTAGTTGAACCGATAGCATACAGGTGATTAGATTCCGTAATGATGCTGGCTCAACGCGCAGCAAACCTTCTAAATATTCTTTCTGCTCTGTTTTAGAATATTCAGTACGGCGTAAAGCCTCTTTGATCAAGGCAATGAGAAACTTATCGTGATCGTGTTCTTTCATTTTGGACTCCGTATATACTCAACCGCCACGTCCAATAAATTTCAATTACTGGTTTGGTAGTTACAAATAACTCCGATGCTCAACCGCCACGCCAATAATGCGAATTTCTTGTTTCATTGAACTAAGGGTTGGGAAATCTGGGTTAAGGGGAACAAGCTCAAAATGTGGATTACCTGATTCGGAAATTTCGCCTAATTCACGATAGCGTTTTAAGGTTGCTTCACCGTTTCCATTGACAGCGGCTACAAAATCACCGGGGTGAGGGCGTTTGCGAATGTCAATTAACACTAAATCCCCTTCGCTAAATTTAGGCTCCATCGATAAGCCGCTTATCCTCAAAAAGAACGCGTCTTCGCCTGCATCTATCTCTGTGTCAATATAGTCATAACCTATACTATCGTGAAAATCGCACGCATCTGTCCATGTACCTGCTTGAATTGAACTAATAAGGGGATAAGAGTGGGATTTTTTAACGTTCGCAGGAACAACATTTTGATCGCCAAATGTTAGCCATTCCGGTGTCACTCCTAAATATTTGGCAAGAGCATAAGTTTTACTCGGTGAGGGGGTTGTTTCTCCGCTAAACCATTTACTGACCGCTTTAGGCGTTACTCCAAGGATTTTGGCAATTTCTGCACCACGCCCC
>NZ_PQVI01000114.1 GCF_002921145.1 Avibacterium endocarditidis | reverse complement strand
CAACAGGCATTGTGGTGGAATGTCAAGAAGAGCGTTCACAACATAAAAACAAAGCCAAAGCAATGTCAGTGCTAGCTTCTCGCATTGTGCAAGCAGAGCAAGAACGCCAAGCAGCGGAGCAAGCAGACACACGCCGCAATTTGCTAGGCTCAGGCGATCGTTCGGATAAAATCCGTACCTATAACTACCCACAAGGCCGTGTTACCGATCACCGCATCAACCTAACGATCTATCGCTTAGATGAAGTGATGAACGGCAAAATGGACGAACTAATCCAACCAATCATCACCGAATACCAAGCTGATCAGCTTGCAGCGTTGTCGGATCAAGGATAGTTTTAATTCAAAGAAACGGTGGAAAAATTTCCATTTTTTCCACCGCACTTATTTTGGGGATAATCAAGAACGATTTAATTCAACTAGTTGTTTTTTGGTTAATGCAAAAACACCTAATCCCCCATTTTTCAGTTCTAGCCACTGGAATGGGGCATTAGGGAATTGTTCTATTAGGTGGAGCATACTGTTCCCTACTTCGCAAACTAATACCCCATCATCGGCTAAATAATCCGGTGCAGCTTTTAAGATTCGTTTGGTTATTTCTAGTCCATCAACGCCAGAACCTAATGCCATTTCTGGCTCGTGGTGGTATTCTTCTGGCATATCGTCAAGGTCTTCTTTATCCACATAAGGAGGATTGGTCACGATAAGATCGTATTTATCTTGGGGAAGATTGTTAAATAGATCCGATTGAATTGGGAATACACGATCACTTAGGTTGTGGTGCATAATATTGATTTCTGCCACATCTAAAGCATCGGTAGAGAGATCAATGGCATCAACCTCGGCATTTGGGAATTGGGCCGCACAGGCAATCGCAATACAGCCACTTCCTGTACACATATCTAAAATTCGTTGTGGTGCTTTGGTGAGCAGTCCCGCAAAGCGGTCTTCAATTAAGGCACCAATGGGGGAGCGAGGCACGATCACTCGCTCATCGACATAAAATTCTAATCCACAAAACCACGCACGATTGGTTAAATATGCCACAGGAATGCGTTGTTCAATGCGTGCTAAAATGAGTTCCAACAAACTTGCTTTTTCACTTTGCGTTAAACGGCTATCATAAAGCTCACTGGGCAAATCAGGGGGAAGTTGTAATGCGGTTAATACAAGCTGTTGCGCTTCGTCCCAAGCGTTGTCATAACCGTGTCCATAATATAAATCAGAGCGATTAAAAGTGCTGTATGTCCAACGCAAAAAATCTTTTAGGGTGTGAAGCGAATCTGGAACGTTGTCCGCGAGAATTTGTTGAATGAGTTCTTGGTTAAATGTGGTCATTAATTATTTCCCAATCAGAAAAGAGTAAATTGATGATTGCCAGATGATACATCAATCAGTTAGGTAAGTCAGCTGATAACGAAAGAACAAATAAAATAGACTGAATTGCAACAATAAAGTGCGGTGTAATTTTTGATTTTTCAAAAAACTCATAAAATTTTGACCGCACTTTGGCGCGTATTAATCACGCGGATCAGGATTATCTAACACAGTTTGGGTTTGATTTTGGCGGAATTGCTGTAAACGTGCTGCAAGCTCAGGATTGAAACGAGCTAAGATTTGTGCGGCTAATAATCCCGCATTTGCCGCGCCTGCCGCGCCAATAGCTAAAGTGCCAACGGGAATGCCTTTTGGCATTTGCACGATAGAATAAAGGCTATCCACGCCACTTAGGGTTGAACTTTTTACTGGCACCCCCAGCACGGGAACAAGGGTTTTCGCGGCGATCATTCCTGGTAAATGCGCTGCGCCACCTGCGCCTGCAATAATCACTTTATAGCCATTTTTTTCGGCATCTTCAGCAAATTGGAATAATTTATCTGGTGTGCGGTGAGCAGAAACAATCTCAATATGATGGGGAACATTGAGAACCGTGAGAATTTGCGCAGCTTCCTGCATTGTCGTCCAATCACTTTTTGACCCCATTACAATGGCAATTTCAGCATTTTGGCTTGGTTTTTGGTCTGGCATAGTTTTTCCTATTCACAACAAAAATTAACAAAAAACAACCGCACTAGAATAGCATACCTTACGCCTTGTAAGCAAACGATTGCCTAAGGTGGTTGCAAGATGATTGATTGGTGAAAAATGAGTGAAATAAGAGAATTAAGTGCTCGTAGAACAGTTTGTTTTTCTTGCAACTTTGGGCTAAAAATCTTATCCTAACAACAATTTTTCTACCTTAATCTTAAAAGATTTCATATTGGATAACCTTCTTAAAACAACAAGCATACTAGGTGTCATATATGCAGACAAAAGCTAAATATAGAAAAGATTATCGCTCGCCAGATTTTACCGTAACGGATATTTTCTTGGATTTTCAATTAGATCCAGAAAAACCGTGGTAACCGCTAAAAGCCAGTATCAACGTTTAAACCCAGAAGCAACCAGTTTGCGTTTAGACGGCCATAGTTTTCAATTTGCGGCGATTCGTTTAAATGGGGAAGATTTCAAACATTATCAACAAGATAGCGAAAGTCTAACATTAGATTTAAGCAGTTTGAAAGAAAGTGCGGCGCAATTTGAGTTAGAAATTGTTACCTATTTGAAACCAGCCGAAAATACCTCATTGCAAGGCTTATATCAATCAGGTGATGCCCTTTGTACACAATGTGAAGCAGAAGGATTCCGTCAAATTACCTATATGCTTGATCGCCCCGATGTGCTAGCCCGTTACACCACCAAAATCACCGCAGAAAAAGCTAAATACCCTTATTTATTATCTAACGGCAACCGTATTGCTAGCGGAGAACTAGACAATGGTTTTCACTGGGTAGAATGGCAAGATCCATTTCCAAAACCAAGCTATTTGTTTGCCTTAGTCGCAGGGGATTTTGATGTTTTAGAAGACAATTTTATCACCCAAAGCGGCCGTGAAGTAAAACTTGAGCTTTATGTGGATCGTGGCAACTTAAATCGTGCTGATTGGGCAATGCAAAGCCTGAAAAAATCAATGAAATGGGACGAAGAACGCTTCGGGCTAGAATATGATTTAGATATTTATATGATCGTCGCGGTGGATTTCTTCAATATGGGCGCAATGGAAAACAAAGGTTTGAATATTTTCAACGATAAATTCGTGTTGGCCAACCCACAAACCGCTACAGATGAAGATTATTTAGCCATTGAAAGCGTGATCGCACACGAATATTTCCATAACTGGACAGGTAATCGTGTTACTTGTCGCGATTGGTTTCAGTTAAGTTTGAAAGAAGGGCTAACCGTGTTCCGTGATCAAGAATTTTCTTCTGATACGGGCTCGCGTGCGGTAAATCGCATTAATAATGTGAAATTTTTGCGTACTGTGCAATTTGCCGAAGATGCCAGCCCAATGTCGCACCCAATCCGCCCTGAAAAAGTGATTGAAATGAATAATTTCTACACTGTAACCGTGTATGAAAAAGGGGCAGAGGTGATTCGAATGTTGCATACCTTACTTGGTGAAAAAGGCTTCCAAGCGGGAATGCGCGAGTATATTGCACAAAACGACGGTAAAGCAGCCACTTGTGAAGATTTGTGCAGGCAATGGAAAAGCCAATGGCGTGGATCTTAGCCAGTTCCGCCGTTGGTATAGCCAATCTGGCACACCAGAACTCACCATTAGCGATAGCTATGATGAGCGCTCTCATACTTATCGCCTGCAAGTTTCACAGCATACGCCAGCAACCGCTGATCAAATGGACAAGGTAAATTTACACATTCCATTAAAAATCGCCCTTTATGATGAGCAAGGCATTATGCAATCTTTGCAATATCATGGCGAATTAGTCAGTGATGTACTAGATGTAACTGAACAAACACAAACCTTTGAATTTCATAATATTTATTCACGTCCTGTGCCTGCCTTGTTGTGTGATTTTTCTGCGCCAGTGCGATTAGATTATGATTACAGTACCAAGCAGCTTATCACCTTACTGAAATTTGCGAAAAATGATTTTGTGCGTTGGGATGCCGCACAGATGTTATTTAATAATGAGTTACGTCGTAACTTATCTCGCTATCAACAAGGACAACCTCTTGAATTTTCTCAAGAAATTTTGACCGCACTT
>NZ_PQVI01000113.1 GCF_002921145.1 Avibacterium endocarditidis | reverse complement strand
GAATGATATTAATTGAATTCCATAACCCGTAGGGCGGACCTATGCGTCCACCCGAAAAACGGAATGATTTAATTGAACTCCATAACCCGTAGGGGCTGACCTATGTGTCCACCCGAAAAACAGAATGATATTAATTGAACTCCATAACCCGTAGGGGCTGACCTATGTGTCCGCCCGAAAACCACAGAATGATATAAATTAAAAACTATGAACTACTACTTCGTTTTTTTCCTTCAATCTGTCTTGCCGATTGCTTTGTTATTAGGCGTAAATTGGCTGAAATATGACAACCTTAATTTAAAACGAATCCTTTGGCTTTCGCTGCTGGGGCTAGGTTGCGGGGCGGTGGGTTATTTGCAGTTGCCTGCTTCTCAATCGATGAAACTGGGGCTAAGTATTTTCTTAATGGCGATTTTTGCGCTGTTTTATCTTGCCCATTTTATCCGTTCAAACAAGCTCGCTTATTTTTGCCAATTTGTGCTTTGTTTTGCCGCAGGTGTGCTATGGGCGCGCGATCCGAATATTTCCGCCATTACCAACACGGACGTAATTAACACGGATTTTATCTTGCACCTAAGTACGGTGATTTTTGCCCTGATTTTTTGCTTTTTATTTGCATCTTGGCTTTATCTTTTATTAAAACAAACGAAAACAGCGAAAAAATGCACCGCACTTCCTTTTTGCTGATTTCGCTCACTACTCTATTTATACTCTTGCCATTAATCGGTGAAGTATTACTTGGCTTGATGAAATTACAAGTGATTGATCTCACCAAAGCGCGCTTAAGTTTCGTGGCAAAATCCAGCAATTTAATCAGTTATAGCAATTATTTTATCGCCACACTTACCGCATTAAGCCTGATTTTATTTGCGCTTAAAATCCATTCTGTCAACAAAACTGTGGTAAACAATACGCTTCACCCCATTGAAAAACGGAAAAAATTAGCCCTATTACAAACCAGCCAACGCACGCTTTTCTGGGGAAGCATCGCCTTATTGACCATTGTTTCTGCGCAACTTTATTGGGATCAAATCGCTTCTCGCCCACCGCAACTTTCTGAAGCAAAACCTGTTACGCTCGATAAACAAAACCGCATTCATATTCCCATTGAGCAGGTGAAAGACGGCAAATTACACCGTTTTGTATGGATTGCCAGTGACGGCAAAGCGGTACGTTTTTTCCTGATCAACCGCTCAAGCAAAAACCTCAGCCTAGCCGCGGTATTTGACGCTTGCATTTTATGCGGCGATCAAGGCTATGTCATGGAAGGGGATCAAGTAGTTTGCGTGGGCTGTGGCGTGCGAATGTTTATTCCGTCTATCGGCAAACCGGGCGGCTGTAACCCCGTGCCGATTGAAGATTGGCAGCAAACGGACAGCGAAGTGATCATCAGCAAAAAAAGCCTTGAAGACGGGCTGAACTATTTTTCTACCATCGTGGAATTGGACGTGAATGATCCTGTGGACGGCACAACATTGAAAAATACCACAGCGGAGCATAAATATAATTATGCAGGCAAAACCTATTTCTTTGCCAACGAACAAAATCTCAATGCTTTCCGCGATCACCCTGAAAATTATGTGGCGAAAGAGGAAAATCCCTAATGCTTACTCGAATGTTATTCCAATCTTGGCGTTATGGGCTAAAACGCAAATTACTTGCCATTATGACGATTTTTCTCGCGGCGGGCTTGGTTTCTGCTCTGCTCGCGGTGTCCATTGATATTGGCGACAAAATGGCTCGCGAGCTGAAATCTTACGGGGCGAATATTTTGATCGAACCAGCCAGTCAGGCGGTGCTATCAAGTGAAATTAATGGCGGAAATAGCCTTTCTACGCAAGATTTTTTTAGATCAAAAAGAAACTGCCAAATGTGAAAGATATTTTTTGGCGTAATAATATTGTGGGCTTTGCGCCACTGCTCAGTGCTGAAGTGGAAGGCAAAAATCTGACGCAAAATAATACCCATAACATCAGTATTTTAGGCACTTTTTTCGATCGTCCAATTGCCATTCCTGATGAAGATGACTACCACACTGGGCAACGCATTATTAGCCCTTATTGGAAAGTGCAAGGGCAATGGGTGGACGATAGCCAGGAAAATATTGGCGAAAATATCCCCGCATTTTTAGGCAATCAATTAGCCAATCACACGCAGTGGAAAATCGGTGATCAAATTCAACTGAATTATCACGAGGGCGAAACGCAACGCCAGCTTGATCTTCATATTGTAGGAATTTTAAGCACCGGTGGCGCGGAAGAACAGCAGATCGTGCTGCCCTTAAGTGCGGTGCAAAATTTGTTAAATTTATCTGGCAAAGTACAGGCGATCAAGGTTTCTGCGCTTACCGTGCCAGAAAATAAACTTTCGCGCAAAGCCAGAGATAACCCCGATGGCTTAGCTGCTGAAGAATACGATCGCTGGTATTGTACCGCTTATGTGTCTTCGATTTCTCATCAGTTAGAAGAAGCCATTTCAGGCGCAGTCGTTCGCCCAATTTGGCAAGTTGCGGCTTCTGAAGGGGTGGTAATTGAAAAAATCCAGCTCTTGCTCGCCGTGGTAACCGTGGCGGCATTAGTCGCTGCGGCGATGGGAATTGCTTCGTTGATGACCACCACCATTATCGAACGGAGTAAAGAAATAGGCTTGATGAAAGCCCTTGGCGCTTACCAATGGCAAATTGTCTTACTGTTTTATTGCGAAGCCATTATCAGCGCCCTACTCGGTGGTGCGCTTGGTTGCGTAGCCGGTTGGGGACTAGCCAAATTTATCGGCATTACCCTATTCGGCTCGCCTTTAGATTTCGCTTGGATCGTGGTGCCTTGCGTGTTGGTGCTATCAATGATCATTGCCTTAATCGGCACTTGGTTCCCCGCCCATCGCATTGCCCAGCTTTATCCTGTGGAGGTGTTGTATGGCCGCCAATAATGCTCATTCAATCAACGCGCGCACAATGTTTTGGCGTTTAATTATCAATGCGTTACGCTTGCGTTTGCAACGGGTGATGATTATTTTCGCGGCACTCACCGTTGGCGCAAGTATTGTTACCGCAATGGCCGCGGTGTATTTCGACATCAACACCAAAATGAGCCAAGAGCTGCGCACCTTTGGGGCAAATTTTTACATCGGTTCAAACAGCAGTGGCTTGATGAATGAAACGGATTTCAACCACATTCTTAGCCAAGCTCCACAAGGTTTAATCACCGCAGCTAGCCCTTATCTTTATGGCGTGGCTCGAGCAGATTTAGAAAAAGTGGTGATAATGGGCGTGTGGTTTGATGCAATGCGAACCCTTTCCCCTTATTGGCAAATCACAGGATCCCCCATTGGCGTGAATTTTGATGATCGCAACGCGATGATCGGCAAATCCCTTGCCCAACGGTTAAACCTGAACCTTAGCGATAAAATCACCTTGAACAAAGGAACAGAAAAGCACCACTTTACCATTAAAGCTATTGTAGAAAGTGGTGATGCCACGGACAATATGCTGATTGTCAATCTTGAATTTGCCCAGCAGTGGCTGGATAAAACAGGCTTGATCACCAATGCGCTTCTCAATGTGAAAAACGATCAAGGGCAAGTGAGCCAATTTGCACAACAATTACAACAGCAATATCCTGATTTAGCCATTCGCCCGATCTTGAAAGTATCCGCCTCTGAGGGGCAAATTTTGGATAAAATCAAAGGCTTAATGGGCTTGATTTCAGTGGTAATTTTGATTCTTGCCACCCTTTGCGTGAACACTACCTTAATTGCCATTGTGGGCGAACGGGCGAAAGAATTTGCCCTGCAAAAAGCCTTAGGCGCAAAACAGCAAGATATTATTAAGCAAATTGGCACAGAAATTTTACTTATCGCATTTTGTGCTATTGTCGTGGGGCTAATCTTAGGGTATTTACTGGCACAAATTCTCGGTATCACCGTGTTTAAAGCCTATATTGATTTGCGCTTGCCTGTGATTCCAATCACAATTCTGCTCTCGCTCACCGTGGCTTTTGTTGCCGTGATTGTGCCAACGCGCCGCGCTTTAGAAATTCAAACTGCCAACGTTTTAAAAGGCGAATAAAATGGAAAAATACGTTATTGAAACCCAACATTTATATAAACGCTTTGGGCAAGTAACCGCCCTTGAAGACATTAATATCCAAATCGCTGAGGGGGAATTTGTTGCCATAATGGGGGCATCAGGCTCAGGCAAAACCACATTGATGAACATTCTCACCGGGCTTGATACGGCAAGCGAAGGCAAAGTGATTTTAGATGGCGTGGACGCCGCGCAACTCGATGAAATTGGCCGCCAACGATTTCGTGCAGAAAAAATTGGCTTGGTATTCCAACAATTCCATTTAATCCCTTACTTGACTGCGCTGGAAAATGTGATGCTTGCGCAGCATTATCACAGCGTTGTCGATGAAGAAGCTGCCAAAGCAGTATTAGCGCAAGTGGGGTTAGCACACCGTTTTGATCACCGCCCAAGCCAGCTTTCGGGTGGCGAACAGCAACGAGTTTGTATCGCCCGCGCCCTAGTTAATCAGCCCCCCGTCATCTTCGCTGATGAACCTACGGGAAATCTTGATGAAAAAAATGAAAACTGGTGCTAGATTTGCTCACCGAACTCAATCAACAAGGGCGAACTATCGTGATGGTTACCCATAACCCCGAACTAGGCAAACTCACCCACCGCACCATTTTCCTCCAACACGGAAAATTTTTGCGCGAAGAAGTGAATAATTCACATTGTTAAAGGAGAATAATTTAATGACAACAATAACAACCATCAAACAACTCACCCCTGCATTAAGTTTGCAGCAATATAATGAAATCCCCGTGATCGCGTTAGATCACCCTGTGGGTAAAGCCTTGATCTCGCTTCAAGGAGCACATTTATTTAGCTGGCAGCCGAAAGGCGCGCAGAAAGATGTGCTTTGGCTGAGTGAAATAGAACCCTTCACCTTAGGCAATGCCATTCGTGGTGGCGTGCCAATTTGCTATCCTTGGTTTGGTGGGGCAAAATCCCCTGCGCACGGTTATGCGCGCATCAGTTTATGGCAGCTCAGTGATTATGAAATTGAAGAAAACAAAGTGCGGTTGGAATTTTGTTTATTTTCTTCAGATCATTTGATTGAAGCCAAAACCACGATGGTCTTTAGTCAAGATTGCGAAATTATTTTTCAGCATTATGGACAAGAACCTGCCCAACTTGCTTTGCATAGCTACTTTAATTTAAGCGATGTGGCCAATGTGGAAGTACAAAACTTGCCAACGGAATGTTTCAACGCATTAACGCAGCAGCAAGAAAATGTGCCTTCCCCACGTTTCATTGATCAGCATATTGATTGCATTTATACGGTACAATCCCCTGTTTCGCATCACATTGTCAATAAAGGGGACGGGCGTACAATTAATGTGGCACATCATAATGCAAGCAATGTGGTGCTGTGGAATCCTTGGCATAAAGCCACTGGTGGAATTAGTGAAACAGGTTATAAAACAATGGTTTGTTTGGAAACTGCAAGAATTACACAACCGCTCCAACAAGGCGAACGCTGTGCGGTGAAGATCTCGCTTAACCCATAAAGTGCGGTGTTTTTTTAACAAATTTTAGGGCGAAGATTTTCGCCCTTTTGTTTTTATTAAACGTTATGCTTACACCCAGCCCATTTGGTGCAAAATGGTTAAGCCTAAGGCAGAGATAAACATTGATGCGAAAGTGGTAATGCCAATAATGTTCGCCGCCGTGTTGGCGTTGCCGCCCATTCCACGCACCATTGCATAAGCCGCGGCCGCCATTGGGGTGGCATTCATTAAGAAAATCACGCCTAAATTCACGCCGCTAAAGCCAAATAATTTGCCCAGTAACACCATAAAAATCGGTGCAACAATCACTCGCCCTATGCTTGCCCATAAAGAAATGCCTGAAATTTTATACAAGGCCTTTAATTCAATGCTGACACCAGCACAGATCAACGCAAGCGGTAAAGTCATTGTGGCGAGATATTGGATTGTGGTGAGCATAAATTTAGGAATGGCCAATTTTAAATAACTGGCTAAAAAGCCTAATACTATGCTGATAATTAAGGGATTTTTTGCCACATTTAAGATCATTCGTGGAATATTCACTTTGCCGTCAGAAAGGGAGCGGCTTAAGGTGATCACGCCTAACACATTGTAAATAATCGCCGTGGTGGCGGCATAAATGGTGGCTGGTACTAATGCGGCATCGCCATAGGCATTGAGGCAGAATGCTAGCCCTAAAATACTACAATTTCCGCGATAAACCCCTTGCACAAAAGTGCCACGTTCTCGCTTTTCTTGCACAAATTTTGCGGCGAAAATTTCTGCACAAAGGAACAGCAATAAGGTTCCTAGCACGCAGGCCCAAATCATCACCAGTTGTTCATTCAGTTCGGCAATAGGATTTTTAAACACGTTAAGAAAGAGTAAGGCGGGCAAGGTGATTTTGAACACCACGCTGGTGGCTTGCTGGCTGAATTTATCGTCAATGATTTTGCGTTTTCGCAGTCCGATGCCGAGTATTAACAACAATAAGGTCGGTAAAGTTACGCTTATGGAAAAAAGCGCAGAACTCCAAAAATCATTTTGCATATTGCCCCCATATCGCTGCTGTACGCCACTCAATGCATATTGCCACATCGTAACACAGAATGCGATTAAAAAAGTGCGGTGAAAAATTTCGTGATTTTCGACCGCACTTTAGTTTTTCATTTTATGCCATTATTCGCCACGGCTGGCTAAATAGCGTTCAACCGTATCCACAATGGCTTGGGTTTGTGGATCGATTTCAATATTCACTAAATCCCCCACTTCACGCTTACCGATCAAGGTGCGATGAATGGTTTCTGGGATAAGATTTACGCAAAACTCGTTGTCTTTCACTTCACCAATAGTCAGGCTGATGCCATCAATAGCGATAAATCCCTTAGTGAGAATATATTTCATCAAGGCAGGATCAGGCAATTCGAACCAAATTTGCAGGTTATTTTCTGAAGCAATGCGCTGCGAAACCTTAGCGGTGGTGTAAACGTGGCCAGACAAAATATGTCCACCGATTTCATCACCCATTTTCATCGCTCGCTCAATGTTCACCCAATCCCCTTGGCACAATTCGCCTAAATTGGTAATGCGTAGGGTTTCCGTCATTAAATCAAAGCTGACGAGATCCCCTTCAATTTTGGTTACGGTTAAGCAGACACCGTTATTTGCCACAGACGCACCAATTTCTAGATTTTCGGTTAATTCCTGTGGCATTTTCACTACCTGTGTTCTAAAATGCGGTTTTTCATCAATAGAATGAATTTGGGCTACGCCCAGCACGATTCCTGTAAACATAATTAGCTCTCTTATCTTAAAAATCATCACCGTAAATTCGGTAAAACTTGCAATAGTATATAACAAATTCGGATATTTTTATGTTATTTAGTTTCATTCAACATCATCGCCAAGAAATGGGCAAATTGGTGACGATCGCCTTCCCTATTTTACTGGCGCAAATGGCACAAAATTCAATGGGTTTTGTGGATACCATTATGGCTGGTCGCGTCAGCGCTGCGGATATGGCGGCAATTTCGGTGGGCGCGTCCATTTGGTTACCGTTGATTTTATTAGGACACGGTTTATTACTCGCCTTGCCTCCAATTATTTCTTATCTCAATGGTTCAGGCCAACGCCAGCGGATCGCCCATTATGTGCGACAAGGTATGTGGGTGGTGGTGTTAAGCTGCATTCCCCTTGGCTTGTTTATTTATTACAGCGATTATGTCATCAGCCATATGAAGATGGAGCCAAGATTGGCGCAAATCACCATTGATTATCTGCACGCGATGCTGTGGGGCTTACCCGGTTATTTGCTGATGATCAATTTCCGCTGTTTAAATGACGGCATCGCCAAAACGGCGCCAACAATGCTGATCACCTTTGCGGGATTATTTCTTAATATTCCACTTAATTATATTTTCATTTACGGCAAACTTGGTGTGCCAGCCTTTGGTGCGGTGGGCTGTGGGATTGCCACAGCAATTGTAAACTGGGCAATGTGCTTAATGATGATTAGCTATTCACGTCAAGCGCGCAGCCAGCGTGATATTCATCTTTTTGATAAAATCATTGAAAAACCTGATTTTTCCACCTTAAAAAAAGTGCTAGGCTTAGGCTTCCCTATTGGTATTGCGCTATTTTGTGAAGTGGCATTATTCGCCCTTTCTTCCCTTTTGCTCTCCCCACTGGGTACAGATGTGGTAGCAAGCCATCAAGTGGCTTTAACAACGAGTTCATTTATTTTCACCTTCCCCATTTCCTTAGGAATGGGCTACCACCATTTTAGTGGGGCAACGTTTAGGTGAAGGGCAATTAAAGCAAGCCAAAGTGGTGTTTCACTCTGCCCTTGCGGTGGGATTAGCCTTAGCTTGTATTACCGCGTCTATCATTGTGTTATTCAATCAACAGATCCCGAAAATTTATGTTACCGATAAACAAGTGATCCTAATCGCCAGCCATTTGCTGTTAATTTCTGCCTTATACCAATTTTCCGATACCATTCAGGTGATCACCGCAGGGGCATTGCGTGGCTATAAAGACACCAAATCCATTTTATACATCACAATGTTCTGTTATTGGGGCATTGGAATGCCGTTGGGCTATATTTTATCGCGCACCGATTGGCTAATGCCAAGCATTGGTGCGGCAGGATTTTGGGTGGGGTTTGTGGTGAGTTTAACGGTCGCCGCCGTGCTGCTTATCCAACGTATTCGCAAAATTCAGGCTCTACCTGAGCAAGAAATTTTGCAAAAATTAAAAGCAATTCAATAGGAAAATCAAATGGAAAAAATCATTAATGTCGCCATTGCAGGCTTTGGAATGTCTGCTAAAACCTTTCATATGCCTTTTTTAGATCTCGATCCGCGTTTTCAAGTGCGTAAAGTGTTTGAACGCAGCAGCGAAAAAGCGAAACAGGCCTATCCTTATATTGAAGTGGTACATCAGTTTGAACAACTGCTCAGCCCAGAAATTGACTTGGTGATTATCACCACACCTAATCTCACCCATTACGAAATGGCAAAACAAGCCATTTTGGCAGGCAAAAATGTCATCGTAGAAAAGCCCCTTGCTGTTTACCCTGCGCAAGCAGAAGAGCTAGATAAACTCGCCAAACAGCATAATGTGATGCTTTCCGTTTACCAAAATCGCCGTTGGGATAATGGTGCTTTAACGGTGAAAAAACTGCTTGAACATCAAATGTTAGGCGAAATTGTGCATTATGAAATGCGTTACGAACGGTTCAGCCAAAAACCTAATAGCAAAGCGTGGAAAGAAACAGGCGAATTTGGCTCTGGGCTGGTTTATGATTTAGGCGTGCATTTGATCGACCATTGCGTGGATTTATTCGGGATTCCCACCGCACTTTATGCGGATATGAAAGCACAACGTGCAGGCGCAAAATCAGAAGATAACTTTGAAATTATTTTCTATTATGCAGACAAAAAAGTGGTGTTATCTTCCACCAAATGCGCCCGCGAACCTGCCCCTTACATTATGTTGCAAGGCACGAAAGGGAGCTACATTAAAGCCACAATGGATAACCAAGAAGCCCTATTGCTCAAAGGCATAAAACCACAAGGCGATTGGAACGCTGAGCCTGAAAAAGACTGGGGACTACTGCACACCGAAATCAACGGCATTGTTATCCGCAGCCCCATTGAAACAGAACGCGGCAACTACCAAGCCTATTACGACAACATTTATGCTGCTCTCCGCGATCAAGCTCCATTGCAGGTTACTGCCCAACAAGCCACTGATGTGCTGAAATTGATTGCGTTGATCTATGAAAGTGCGGATAAGGGAATACGAATGGCTATCAATTTATAAATAAGAATAATTCTCATTAATTAAAGAGATGTAGTTACTCTATAATCGCCCTTGTTTTTATAGGCAAATAAAAGGAAAGGATCTTTCCTTTTATTTATAAGTTCAACAAATTATCAATGAGAAATTTATGCAATATTCCATTCCTGTAAAATTTAGCGCAATTTACACCGCACTTTTCTTTGGGATTTCTTTTCTGCTTTGGCACGAGTCAATCATTAGATGAAATCAATGTGGTTACTGAATTAGAAAAATTCAAAGCCACCAATAAGCTCAAATCAGAGGTCAATTTAAGTCTTTTAGGCGAACAGCTTGCCTTTACTTCACCGATCACCGTAGTGAATTATGATGAACAGGCACTAGCAGATAGCCAGCCACGCAATATTGTTGATGCAATCGCCAAAACCGATGCTTCTGTAATGAATTTTGGTGGTGAAACTAACACCTTGCAAGGCGTTTATGTGCGTGGTTTACAATTAGATGCCCGTCAATTTAGTTTGAACGGCTTAGCGGGATTATATTCCACTTACAATTCCCCGATCGCGGCTGTCAGCTCAGCCCAACTGATTAAAGGCGCGTCCACTGCCACGGTAGGAATGGATCCCGAAGGGTCATCAGGTGCTTCAATCAATATTGAAACCAAACGAGCTACCGATAAAAACATTAATCGCCTTGGTTTTGCTTGGTTTAGTGATTCCCGTTTACAAGAATCTTTTGATTTTGGTCGCCGCTTTGGGGCAAATAAAGAATGGGGCATTCGCATTAATGGACTTTACCGTGATGGAGATACGGCTCGCGATCATTATGATGAACGCAATAAAGAATTTGCCATTTCCGCTGATTATCGTGGCGAAAAATTGCGTGTTGCCTTGGATTATCTCTATGCCAAACGTGCCACACACGGCGGACGTGCAAGGGTACAGGATATTCAAAATCTCACTTATGCCTTACCTGCTGCCCCAAATGGCGAGATCAATTTAATCCCCGCTTGGTCAGGACAGACCACGCGCGATCAAACCATTATGCTCACCGCTTCTTATGACTTACCTTATGAGATGACTTTATCTGGCGGCATTGGGTATATGACGTCAAATTATTACGGCAATTTCGGACAAATTCTTGCTACTAATATTCAACCTAACGGTGATTATAAAATTAGCCAAATGCGTGCAATGGATTTTATCACTCGCACCACAAGCGGAAATCTAAAATTACAAGGCCATCATTTTACTGGCACATTAAGCCATAATTGGAATGTGGCTTTTGATGCGGTACTACGTGAACGAGATTTCGATCAAAGCCCTGTGCTTAAAGCTTTTTCTGGTGGTAATCTCTACGCCCCTCACTTTACTCAAGTGGATAACTTCAAACCTTTAGTGCAAGGCAATACGGATCAAAAATTAAAATCTTACAGTCTTGCCTTAGCCGACACGCTCGGGTTATTTGACGAGCAAATTCGTTTAACCTTAGGCGGTCGCTTACAATGGATCAAACAAACCAATTATCAAACCAACGCCACAGCGGGAGAAAAATCCGTTAAAACAGACGGCAAAGCGCACCGCTTTAGTCCAATGCTTACCCTTGCTTGGGTGCCAAATTCCAATTTTGTCCTTTATGGAAATTATTTGGAAGATCTTGAACCCGGTTATGTCGATGAAGATGGCACAATGGCTGATCCACGTGTAAGCCGTCAAATTGAGCTGGGCGCAAGAAAAAATTAGGGGTGAAGCTCTCACCACCACCCTTAGCCTTTACCAAATCACACGCCCCGGTATCATCAGTGCAAAATCTGCCACAAAATATCACCGCACTTCAGGGGAAGAACAAGGTAAAGAACGCAATCGTGGAATTGAATTTAACCTTTATGCTAACTTGCTTGAAAGCCGTTTACGTCCAAGTTTCGGCATCACTTACAATAAAGGCGATCTCATTGATTTTTCAAGCTATGCAGGAGAAATCATCAATGGCACTCAAGTAGCAAGCCCACGCATTATTGCCAAAGCAGCCGTAGAATGGGAACCCAGTTTCGCACCAAATCTGTTATTAAGTAGTGCGGTGCAATATTACGGAAAATCCTACCAAAACTACGCAAAAACCTACGAATTTCCGTCTTATACCACCGTGGATCTTGGCGCGAAATATCGTTTCCAAATTCGCCAAAACCAAGATCTTATTCTGCGTGTTGGGGTAGAAAATCTGTTCAATAAATATTATTGGCAAGTACAACGCGGAAAGTATGACCGCAGTTTTGCTTTGGTGGGAATGCCTCGCACTTATTGGGCAAAAATTGAATATTCGTTCTAAAATAGAGATAACAAAAA
>NZ_PQVI01000112.1 GCF_002921145.1 Avibacterium endocarditidis | reverse complement strand
AAAAATCGGTAATCTGTTTAAACAGCTAGATCATCTTATTACTCTTCATAAGTGATAGCCATTAGAAAAAATATAATAAAAACAAAGTGAAAATCTTGCAAAATAGACAAAATCGCTGAATAGTTCTCACATTGTATTGTGTAATTTTCAACCCAATAAAATGGAGGACATCTCTATGCGATTAACTAATCAAGAGCTTTTTCATCGTTATTTCAAACGTTGGATTCGCATTTATAAAGAGGGGGCGATTCGCCCTGTTACGCTGGCTAAATATAAAATGACGCATACCTGGCTTATTCGCCTGGTACCTAAATTAAGGCTATGTGATCTCAACCGAATTAGCTATCAACAGCTATTAAATGACTATGCAAGTAGCCACGAGCGACAAACTGTGATGGATTTTCATCATCAAATTAAAGGGGCAATTTTAGATGCGGTTGATGAAGGATTAGTTATTCGTGATCCTACACGTAAAGCAATTATTAAAGGCAAAATTCCACGCGAGAAAAAACCGAAATATCTCAGCCAATATGAATTACAAACTCTTATTCATCAGCTTAATTTAAGTGAAAAATTAAGTTTTGACTGGCTGATTTTATTGATTGCTAAAACAGGATTGCGTTTTTCAGAAGCCCTTGCGGTTACCCCAAAAGATTTTGATTTTGCACGACAAACATTAACCATAAATAAAACTTGGGATTATAAAAATGACGGCGGATTTTTACCCACTAAAAATCGATCTTCCATTCGTAAAGTTCAGTTGGATTGGCAAACAATTATTCAATTTGCACAATTAATCCGTCATTGTCCTGAAAATATTCCTATTTTTCTGCCAAATCAGGAAAAAGTTTATAATTCCACGATTAATGATCTTATTGCACGTTATTGTAGAAAGGCGGCAATCCCAATTATTACGGTACACGGACTGCGCCACACTCACGCCTCACTGCTGTTATTTGCAGGGGTGTCCATTGCTAGCGTTGCTCGCCGCTTAGGACACGCCAGCATTACCACCACACAAAAAACCCTATTTGCATATTATTCACGAATTGGAAAATAAGGATGTGGATATTGTAATGCGATCGTTATCAAATCTAAATATTACTTAACTTATAGAAAATAAAGGATCTTTCACCGCCCTTTAGGGCGGTGATTTTATCTACTCTCGCTTATGAAGAGTAATTAAGCCGATCTAGCTGTTTAAACAGATTGCCGATTTTTTGTTGTTCTGGGAGAGTGGGGAGAGAAATAGGTATTTCCATAAATATTTTATCTTTTATTGCTATTCTGTCCGCTCTTGCTCCCGAATCACCATTTAATTTCATAAATAAGTGCCATAAATTCGTAGAAAAGAAGGCATCTAGAAAATCAAGATCTATATTTGAAGATACTCTAAAAATAAAATATAAAGGCGACATAACCCCTATTCTATTCAATTGGTTACGCTTTATTGGTCCAACGGGAGCAAGATTGGAAATTCTAGGGTTATACACAAAATCATTTGGTTTAACAATATAGTATCCATTTAGATTCTCAGGGTTAGAAATGTCTTTATCAAAAAAATCTCGTTGAGAGATAACACCAAATTCTGCTGAGTTAGTTAATGTTTCTTGAAATATTCCGTCTTTATTTTTTTCTGTTACCTTAATAGCTATTTTATTCAACTCCCACTTTTCCCAAGCGTAAGGATTTTTGATGATAAAAAAGCCATTTAGAATAATTGGCTAAATGGCTTTTAAATAATGATAAAAACAAAAATCCTAGTTATAAATCAATCAATTAAAGTATTGATTTAACCCCAAGAATGTTTAACTGTTCGTTGATTTCGGCTTCAAGTTGAGCAATTTCTGCTTTATCTTCAGCAATTTTGGCAAGCACTTCATCAAGATCGATTTCTTCTTCTGCTTCGAAGGTATCTACATAGCGAGGAATATTGAGATTGTATTCATTAGCTTGTACTTCCTCTAGGGGGGCAAGTTGAGCGAATTTCTCAATATTTTCGCGTTTTTGATAAGCCTCAACAATGGCGTTAATGTGCTGTTCGCTGAGATGGTTTTGATTTTTGCCTTTCTCAAAGTGTTGGCTGGCATCAATAAATAAAATATCGCGAGAAGTGCGGTCTTTTTTGAACACTAAAATACAAGTTGGGATAGATGTACCAAAAATAAATTTGCCGGTAAACCAATGACTGCATCAATATAATTTTTCTCAATTAATATCTTGCGA
The DNA here is from genome assembly GCF_002921145.1 of Avibacterium endocarditidis. GTDB lineage: Bacteria > Pseudomonadota > Gammaproteobacteria > Enterobacterales > Pasteurellaceae > Avibacterium > Avibacterium endocarditidis. The sequence goes on along the minus strand of NZ_PQVI01000112.1, from coordinate 1,922 downwards.
ATATGTCCTTCTGCCGCACCGCGGAATAACACGCCGTGCGGTAATACGATTGCCATTGTGCCATTGTTTTTTAAGTGGTACAGACTGTGTAAAATAAAGGCAAAATCCGCTTTAGATTTTGGTGCAAGTTTGCCGTATTCGGAAAAACGGGGATCTTTTAATTTACGCTCAGCATTATCCCAGTTGGCAGAATAAGGAGGGTTGGCGACCACCGCATCAAAGCTGCGTGGGCGGTCGATGCCGTCTTTATCTAAGCCGTCTGGCCAGTCGGATTCTAGCGTATTGGCGTTAGATAATGTCATATTGGCAAAGCTGACGCCGTGCATCATTAAGTTCATTCTTGCCAAGTTGTAAGTTGTGGTGGAAAGTTCTTGTCCGTAATACTTGATTGCGCCCTCTTTTTTGCCATTTGGTAAGGCATTTCCTACAGTAAGCAATAAAGAGCCCGAGCCACAAGTTGGGTCGTAAACCGTGAACACATCGTCTGTTTTGGCATCTTGAGTGACAATTCTAGCGAGAATTTGGCTGACGGCGTGAGGGGTGTAAAATTCCCCCCCTTTTTTGCCCGCATTTGCAGCGAATTTGCCGATCAGTTCTTCATAAATTTCGCCTAAAATATCTCTGCCGTTATCGTCTTTGTACTGCACTTCATTAACCAACTGCACTACTTTATTTAACGCTTTCGTGCGGTCATTGGTGTTAGTCCCAAGGCGAGAATCACTTAAATTAAGATCACTAAATATGCCACGGAAATCTTTTTGTGCTTCAGGGTTAATTTCACTATTTTGGTTGAAATTATCAATAAGTGCTTGATAATCACTTGGAACAATCTGATTTTGCTCAATTTTTTGGATTAACGTTGCCCAAGTATCCGCAGGTTCAATGGCATAACCCAAGGTGTTGGCAATATCATTTAAATAATCGTCTAAGCCATCTTGTTGTACGGCTTCGAAATAGGCGTCATTGGCACTTTGGTGCGGTTTAGGCGTAATAATCCCATTGTCAAGCAAATAAGCCTCTTGATGTTCAGAAAGATAGCGGTAAAAAATAAAACCTAAAATATAATTTTTATATTCTGAGGCGTCCATATTGCCGCGTAAGTCATTTGCCATTGCCCAAATTTGGTTGGTGATATTTGAGATAGTTGTCATAAAAACTCCGTAAAATAAATTCTTTAACTTAAAACTTAAACAAACATTTGCTGTAATAAGGCTTTTTTCAAAAGCTGATAATGCTCGTGCTGTCGCTTATGAAGAGTAATAAGGCGATCCAGCTGTTTAAATAGATTGCCGATTTTTTGTTGTTCGCTTTTATTACGGGGATATGATATGAAAGTCTCCGATATATTTGATTTACTAATAGATAAGACTTTAATGCCTTGAAATAATTTCCTAAGCTGTGAACGATAAGAATTGGAATTCAAATAATATCCCATAAAATAAGGGGCTATGCGAGTTTGTGATCTAAATGCCATAGTATGTAAACCTGCAACAATAGGCTTATTGTCTAAGTTTATGATTTCTATGGCTTTGCCAACGCTATTATCTTCAGCGGTATCAGCAATCACAATATCACCATTTCTTAGAAATTTATCTACATAATCCTCTTCTCTTGCATTAGAAATATAGGGAATTATGTCTTTATCATTATTCAAATCAACTATTGAACCATATTTAATCAATATATCGCCATAATGAATATTATGTATCATTCCCTCTTTCAAAGTTAATTCACTTCTTGATAGCGTATTGTTAGAAATAGATTTATTAAAGAAATTTTTGAACTTGCACTTTTCCCAAGCGTCAGTAAATTCAGGAAAACGAATTTCTGGAAAATCTGCTCCATTTTTCGGGAACATTTTTTGCAAAAGTGCTTTTTTTAGCAAGATTACATCGTCCCACTTACGCTTATGAAGAGTAATA
>NZ_PQVI01000111.1 GCF_002921145.1 Avibacterium endocarditidis | reverse complement strand
GCCAATTCTTGTTCTTTTGTTGATAGGTATGCCCTGTTTTTCGATAAATATCAGGGTGTTTTCCTCGCTATGGGGAAAGTGGATATTGATGTTTTGCAGGAAATGTTTGGGGTCGCCGTAGGTAAATCTGTCCAGCGTGCCAATGAGCAATGCACCGCGGTGTTGTATGGAACGGATTTGGGAAAAGTCGCCGTCTGTTTCAACGTGAACGTTGTTGAGCAGGTCGGAATAGAGCCATTGGTAGGCGGTGTCGGCCAGTGCAGGCAGCCAGCCAAAGAGTTCAAAGGGCAGGAGACGCTGTCCTTGTCCGTTTTGGATTTGCTGGCGGATGTATTGGCGTTCGTTTTCGCTGATGGCGTTGGTTAAATGGGGCACATTGGCGGGGCTTAATAGGATAAAGCAGTCGATGCGGCTGTCTTGGGTTTGTGAGAGGTAGTAGATGACTTTGTTCGCACCGAGGGAATGTCCTGCCAAGATGATGCGCTGATAGCCTGCCTGTTCGGCGTAATCGATATAGGCTTGCACGTCATCAAGGGTGTCGGCGAAGTTTTCGTTAAATGAACCGATGGTTTCTTTTTGGCCGTTTTTTTTGATGATGTCTATTTTGCCAAAGGCATTTCGGGTTTGGGCGTAGATAAAGTCAATGCCGTGCTGGCTGAGGGTGTCGCCAATGGTGTAATAAAAGAGGTTGGAGTAGCAGTTGCCGTGTATGCCTGTGATGGCGATGACGACAGTATCGGCAGGGCGTTCGGAGAATAAGGCACCGTGTAATACCGTGCCTGTTTTGGTTGGAATATTGAGTGTTTTCATGGGGTTTTCTCTCTTATATCGCACCGTCTTTCAGGCTGCCTGAAAGTGCGGTGCTTTTTTTATGGGTTTTTAAAAGTGGTTGCTGATGTAACGCACGCCGTTTTGTTTTGACGGCGGATAGAAATCCGTTCCCATTTGTGTGCCGTGCAACATGGCAGGGGTGTAGCGGTATTTCTTGGCTTGTTCCCAATCAAAGGCGGTTTCAATTTCATCTTCACGGCCGTTTTCAATCAGCTTGATGAGCTGCGGATTGAGCATGATGCTTTTGCCAATGGAAACGCTTTCCACCCAGCCTGTTTGATAGGCTTTGAGCATGTCGTCAGCGGTGTAAAGGTTGCCCGAACCGAAAAGGGCAGACGGCCGTTGATGCGGTCATGCACCACTTGCATTCGGGTGAAACGCGGGGCGGCACCGCGGCGGACTTTTTTGTAAAAATCCCATAGAGAGATGTGCAGGTATTGCAGCGGTTTTGCTAATAAGGCATCCACCAGTGCCAAGGTTTCTTTCATGGTAATGCCGTCTGCCCCTGGTTCTTCAGGCGAAAAACGGTAGCCAATGATGAAATCAGGACGCTGATGTTTTTGCCGCATGGCATCAATGGCATCGACAATGGCAAGGGGAAAACGCATTCTTTTTTCTAAACTGCCGCCCCATTCGTCTTGGCGTAAATTGGTGGCGGCGGAAAAAAATTGCTGAATCTGCCAGCCATTGGCTCCGTGAATTTCCACACCGTCAAAACCTGCCCGCCGCACCAATTCGGCGGCATAGGCATAATGCCCCACCATGTCTGTGATTTCTTGTGCCGTCATGGTGCGGATTCGGCCAAATACATCACCGGTGGGGGCAATCACCTCATGCCCCTGCGTCATGCTGGGGTCGGCACGGAAACCGCTGTGGGCTATTTGCACCACCGCTTTCGCCCCCGTGCGTGTGCCATGTCGGCGTATTCGCGCAAAGTCGGCAAATGGCGTTCGTCAAAGGCATTGGGCGATTCAAAGCCAATCCCACTGGGGTGAACATTGGTAAACGGCATGATGTATAAGCCAAAACCTTCAAAACGGTCGTGCCAAAAACGGCGGCCAGCGTCCGTCATCTCACCGTCTGGCCCTGAGTCATAAATGGTCAAAGGGGCAACGGTAAAACGGTTTTTAATGGTCACGCCATTGTTTAAGGTGTAAGGCTGAAAAAGGGGTTGATACTTCGGATTCATCGAATTACTCCATCAAAAAAAGATGGAATCATTATATTGATTCTTTTTGGTTGATAAAGATGATAAAATTCCAAAGACTATAGAATAAAATTCCACAATGGAGCGAAAATGGACGAACGGTTTTCAGGTATCCGAGAATTTTTAGCCGCAGCAGAAGCAGGCAGTTTCACCGCCGCGGCCGACAGGCTCAACCTCACGGGGTCAGCGGTCGGCAAAAGCATTGCCCGCTTGGAACAGCGGCTCAACACCCAGCTTTTTCACCGCACCACCCGAAAAATCACCCTCACCGCCGAAGGCGAGTTATATCGGCAAAGCTGTTTGCGTGTGATGGAAGAATTGACACAAGCAGAAGCCCTGCTTTCGCGCGAACAAAGCCAGCCCATTGGCACCGTCCGCATCGATATGCCCACCGTCTTTGGACGGGAATGCCTGCTGCCCAAGCTCATGACTTTGGCGAAACGTTACCCCAAACTGCATCTGCACCTGAGTTTTCAAGACCGCAAAGTGGACATGATTGGCGAACAAGTGGACATTGCCGTGCGGTTTGGCGAACTGGGCGATTTAAGCGACATCATCGCCCAGCCCATTGGCGAAACACAAAATCTGCTGTGTGCTAGCCCCGAATTTTTACGTGGCAACGGCTGCCCGACATCGCCCGCCGACCTGCGCCAATTTCCCTGCATATCAGGCAGCGGCAAAGCATGGCGGCTATACAACGCCGAAAAAATCCCCACGGATTACCCCATCGCCCTGCAGCACCAAAGCAATGACGGTGATGCCATGCTCAAACTGGCACTCAACCATCTGGGCATCGCCTACCTGCCCAACTGGCTGATTGCCCCGTATCTGCAAACGGAACAGCTAACGGTGATTCTGCCCGAAACCGCCTTACCACCCGTGCCGATTTATGTGCTGTGGCAGAAGAAAATGAATTTACAGCCGAAGATTAAAGCGGTGGTAGAGGGGCTGAGGGAGAGTATAGGGGAAGCTATTCAGGCAGATTGGAAGTGATGTAAAAAGTATGAAACCAAGTTTAAATAAGCTTGGCTTTTTTAAAGCTGGGCATTTCTTCGCCATACTTCCGCAAAATGTCTTTCAGTTACTCAAAATCTCACTCCACCTTAAACCGATAAATCACCTGATTTGCCGATCCACGCCAAATAAGTGAAGGATCGGCTTGTTCTTTGATAAATTTGCCGTCAATGAGAACATCAATATAAGGCAGCATTTGGCGTTGAAGATCGTTAAGTTCGGCGAGTTTGTAGCCTGTCCAAAGCCAAATGTCTTTCTCTGGGCATTCCCTTTTGACGCGTTTGACTAAGGCGAGCAAGGTTGGCACGTTTCTAGGGTGTAAGGGATCACCGCCTGATAAGCTAAGACCTTGCCGTTTAATGCGTTGATCTTGTAGATCGCGAATAATTTGATCTTCCATCGCTTTATCAAAGGGAACCCCTGCACTGAATGACCAGCTTTTTTGGTTGTAACAGCCTTTGCAAGCGTGTTCGCAGCCACTCACAAATAAAGTGCAACGCGTGCCTTCGCCGTTTACGATGTCAACGGGGTAATATTGGAGGTAGTTCATAGTGTTTGTTTTTTATTCAGGTTAATTTCTTATTTCTTTGTGA
>NZ_PQVI01000110.1 GCF_002921145.1 Avibacterium endocarditidis | reverse complement strand
TTGCCCGAATGGAAGTTAGATTTTTAGGCGAAAAAATTGTAATTTTGTGTAGCGGAGCGAAACAAAATCTCTTTTTTCGCCGCTTGGAAAATCTAACTGGAATGAGGAAAAGCGAGACTGTAGGGTGTGCTTTCTTTTGCCTACTTTGCTTTGCACAAGCAAAGAAAAGTAGGTCGCCCTTTTAGGGCGAAACCTAAAATGTGTTTAAGGATTTTATTTCGTGATCAAAACAATCCAACGCCGCCCCATTAGCACAGCACAGCCGATTAGCGATCACCCTTTGCTTGATCGTCTTTATCGTGCGCGCCAAATCGAAAATCCGCAACAATTAGACCGCACTTTGAAAGCGATGCTTTCGCCACACGCGTTATTCGGTATGGATAAGGCAGCGGAATTGTTGGCACAAGCGCGTATGGCGCAAAAAAATATTGTGATCGTGGGGGATTTTGATGCCGATGGCGCAACTAGTACGGCGTTAACCGTAGTGGCGTTACGTCAGCTTGGTTTCCAACAAGTGGATTATCTTGTGCCAAACCGTTTTGAGCAAGGCTATGGCTTAAGCGTTGAGGTGGCAAAGCAGGCGCTAGAAAAAAATGTGGAAGTGCTAATCACAGTGGATAATGGCATTTCTTCCTTTGAAGGTGTGGCATTTTTGAAACAACAAGGCGTGCAAGTGGTGGTGACAGATCACCATTTACCTAGCGAAATGTTGCCTGAAGCTGATGCCATTGTGAACCCGAATTTAGCGCAATGCGATTTCCCGTCTAAATCCTTAGCTGGCGTGGGTGTGGCGTTTTATGTGATGTTGGCATTACGCGCTAAATTACGCGAAAAAGGCTTATTTGATAGCAAAACTCAGCCTAATTTCACCGAATTACTTGATTTAGTGGCACTTGGCACAATTGCTGATGTAGTTCCGCTTGATCAAAATAACCGCATTTTAGCCTATCAAGGTTTACAGCGTATCCGTGCAGGGCATTGCCGCTATGGGATTCAGGCCTTGGCGGAAGTGGCGAATCGTGATATGAGCCGTTTCAGTGCATCAGATTTAGGCTTTGCCATTGCGCCACGTTTAAATGCTGCAGGGCGTTTGGATAATATGTCGGTGGGCGTGGAATTGTTATTGGCTGAAGATATGCCCTCCGCCCGTGCTTTGGCATTGGAGCTAGATGGCTTGAACCAAACGCGCAAAGAAATTGAGCAAGAAATGAAATTAGAAGCGCTAGAAATTTGCCGAAAATTGACCGCACTTACGCCACCGTTGCCCACTGGCATTGTGCTGTATCAGGCGGATTGGCATCAAGGTGTATTGGGGATTTTAGCTTCAAGATTGAAAGATCAATTTCATCGTCCTGTGATTGCTTTTGCACAAGATCAAGCTGGCGTGCTTAAAGGCTCGGCACGCTCCATTGAGGGGCTGCACATTCGTGATGCGTTGGAACGGTTGCATTCTCGCCACCCTGACATCATTTTGAAATTTGGCGGACACGCAATGGCAGCGGGATTGAGCATTCAAGAAGAAAAATTTAGTGATTTTCAGCGCCTATTTAACGAGGTGGTGGAAGAGTGCCTAGACGAAAAAGATCTACAAGGCATTGTGTGGACGGACGGCGAACTGGCAAGCCAGTTTATGAATTTGGATACTGCCGAGCTTCTCAAACAATCAGGACCTTGGGGGCAAGCCTTCCCAGAGCCAACGTTTGACGGCGAATTTAAATTGCTTCAGCAACGTTTAGTGGGGGAAAAACACCTCAAAATGATGCTTGAACCCCAAAATGGCGGGCCATTACTCGATGCCATCGCCTTTAATGTGGATACGCGTTATTATCCTGATCTTTCGTTAAAAAGGGTGAAATTAGCTTATAAATTGGACGTCAATGAATATCGCGGACAACGCAATATTCAACTGTTGGTGGATTATATTGAACCTTTGGCTGAGTAGCGTAATCTGATGTGGCGATTAATTTTCTTTATCACAGGGCTTAGTTTTTTGCTTGCGCAAAGCGCAAGAGCGGAAAGCGAAACGCCACCCACCTTACAAATTAATCAATTTGAAGATGGACGGGATTATTTTTCCTACGAAGAACCGCTAGCCATTCCCACGCGCGCAGATCATAAAATTCTGTTGCAATTTTTCTTTATTACGATTGCCGAGTCTGTTCCGTGGCGCAGGATATTCTTAATTTATATAGCCAAATTAACCGTGATAACGTTGTGCTTATTGAAACGCCCGTGGCAACGGCAAAAGCGAATTTAACGGCAAATATTTTTTATGCCCTACAAGCAATGAATGCGGAAAATGTGTCGGATTTATTGTTGTTTGAAAGCTCAGAAAAACAGCGTTACACCGAATTATCTCGCTTTTCCAACTTGCTAAAATGGCTGCAAGAACAACACATTGATACAGAACAATTTCGCAAATTATATCATTCAGCAGGCGTGCGTTTGCAGGTGCGTGATGCCATTCAACTGACCGAAGATTATGGCGTGTTTACCTATCCTTATTTAATTGTAGAAGGAAAATATGTGCTGACTGCAAGCACGCTTTATAACGATGATTACAGCTTTGCGGTGCTAGATTTTTTAATTAACAAATTACAAGAGAAAAACAATGAAAATCGGAATTGTAGGTGCAATGGCACAAGAAGTGGCTTATTTATCTGAGCTAATGGAAAATAAAACCACCACGCAAATTGGCGGCGCGACTATTTACCAAGGCTCGATTAACGGCAAAGACATTGCCTTATTGCAATCGGGCATTGGCAAAGTAGCCGCTGCAATGGGAACAACGGCGTTATTACAACTCGCAAAACCTGATGTGATTATTAACACTGGCTCGGCAGGTGGCGTGGCGCAAGGGCTAAAAGTGGGCGATGTGGTGATTTCAACCCAAACTGCTCACCACGATGCCGATGTTACCGCATTCGGCTATGAAAAAGGTCAGCTACCAAATTGCCCAGCGCGTTTTAATTCTGACGAAAATCTCACCGCTCTTGCGCAAAAAGTGGCGACTGCCCAAGGACAAAAAGTGCATAAAGGCTTAATCTGCTCGGGCGACAGTTTTATCCACGGCGGCGAACCCTTAGCACAAATTAAACAAGATTTTACTGATGTGTTGGCAGTCGAAATGGAAGCCGCCGCCATTGCCCAAGTGTGCCACGCTTTCAACGTGCCTTTTGTTGTGGTACGTGCAATTTCTGATAGCGGAGATGGTGAAGCCAGTATGTCCTTTGAAGAATTTCTCCCCCTCGCCGCCAAACAATCCTCCGCAATGGTTTTGGCGATGATTGATGCGTTGTCATAATTTAAGCGATAAAAGACAGAAAAAAGTAATAGCAAGAAGCCTTAGTATTTTTATAGCTAAGGCTTTTTTAATTTTGTGCTTTCAAAAATGGCAATAGCAATAATGCGATAAGAAAGGCACAGCAAGAAATCACCACAAAAAAACCATTCCAATGGAAATATTGCATTACTACCGCGAGCGGATAGCCTGATAGTGCAGCCCCTAAATAAGCAAATAGACCGATAAACCCTGTGGCTGCGCCGGGGGATTTTTTATGTGAACATTCAGCCGCCGCCATTCCGATAAGCATCTGCGGGCCAAATACAAAAAATCCAATAGAAAAAAACACCGCACTTTGCAAAATAAAGATTTCTTGCACCATTAACCATAGTGCCAAAATGGAAAAGAAAATACCAATGGCAAATAATAATGCCATTGGGCCACGATTACTGGAAAATAATTTATCTGATCCCCAACCAGCAACTAACGAGCCTAAAATACCACCAATTTCAAATAAAGAAATTGCACTATTAGCAGATACCAAATCGTAATGATACTTTTCAGTTAAATAAATATTTCCCCAGTCATTAATTGCGGTTCTTACAATATAAACAAGGGTATAACTTAGCGCCAAAAGCCAAATATATTTATTTAGGAAAACATAGCGATATAATATTTGTTGCCAAGAAAGATCTTTTCCCTCTTGCTCTTGAATTAACTCTAATTTATCTCTACGCCATTGCCCTATACTTGGTAAACCAAGGGATTCTGGCGTACCTCGTAAACGTAGAGCAAGGAATAAGGCAATAAAAATAGTGATAATTCCTGCAATAATAAAGCCATAACGCCAACTGTAATGCAAGGTTACATAGCCGATAATTAACGGAATTAATGCACCACCCACGTTGTGAGCCGTATTCCAAACCGACCACCAAGCACCCCGCTCTGTGCGCGAATACCAAGTGGTGAGTAATTTAGAACAAGCTGGCCAGCCCCAACCTTGAAACCACGCATTGAGAATCCACAAACTCATAAAAACCAATAATGAACTTGATAACCCAAAGAAAATATTAATTACGCCACTAAAAAATAAGCCAATCGCCATAAAATAGCGTGGATTACTACGGTCAGAAAATATCCCTGATAAAAATTTAGAAATGCCGTAAGTAATATAAAATGCAGTAGTCATCATTCCAATATCATTTTTATCAATACCTAAATCAGCAATTAATGCAGGGACGGCATAGTTAAAACTTTTCGTGTAAAATAAAAGCCTGCATAGCCAATATACATCGCAAACATTAAATGAATGCGCCAATATTGATAACGTTGATTGATTTGTTGTTGTGTTTCTGTATTCATTAATTAATCCAAGGTAATTCCACAAAATACTTGTGCCACTTTGTTGCTGTTTTGTCCATTTTAGAGAATGAATATCAAATTTCCCGCCTAACATTGCAACACGTTCTTTCATTCCTTTTATGCCTAAACCAGTATGATTGATTTTAGATAGATCAAAACCAATGCCATTATCCTGAATATGTAATGTGATTTTTTCATCAATATTCAAATAAATATTAACTTCTGTTGCTCCAGAATATTTCTTTATATTATTTAATGCCTCTTGGCATAAGCGATATAAGGTGATTTCCAGTAAATGGGAAAGTATCCTATTTTTAGGGTTGTTACAAAGTAAATGAATTTGTGTATTTTGGCTGGCAAAATCTAATTCAATAAACAGATTTTGTAGGGCTTCTTGCAAATTAAGATCATCTAAAATACGCGGACGGATTTTATTAATTAAGCCTTTAATACTATCGTAAATATTCAGAGATAATTGCTCAATAATTTGTGAGAGTTTTTCATATTCTGGTGTTTTTCCAATTCGTTTTAAAATGCTCGCTTGCGTTCTAATTGCGGTAATGTTTTGTCCAATTTCATCGTGTAATTCTCTTGAAATTTCTTTTCTAATTTCTTCTTCACGATGAATTAATTGTTGGGTTAAATATTGGTTTCTTGCTAATTCTTGGCTTAAATGTTGATTTAAATCGCGTTGATGTTGAATGCCTAAACCAAGGAAAATCCCTGTAATGGTTTGTGCGGAAAGCGTAAGTAATAAATCCGTTAATTCTATGTTAGAAAAATGGTGAGTTGTACTAATCAATGCCAAACTATTTAATAAGATCCCGAGTAGCGCCCCTTGCCAGCCATAACGGAAAGCAAGCAAGATAATCGGAATGGATAAGAAAACAGCGAAAAACGATTAAAAGATTCAGGCAAATCTGTCTGAATATAAATGTTTAAGACAAAGAGTAAAAGATAAATGATGATAGGCTTAGATCTTAAGCTAATAGGTTTTCTAATCAGGCTAGAAGTTAGCGGCAGCCATTTTATTTCAAACAGGAAATAATAAATTAAATAACAAATTGGAATAATTAGCACCGCACTTGAGAAACTAACCAAAAGGTGAAATAAAACTTTCAGCGCCAATAAAGTAGAGTGCATTAATTAGGCTGAGTAATGTAATTAATAGACCTTGTAGCAATAAGCAGCGTAATTGGCTGCCAAAATAGTATTTTTTTAAAGATAAGCAATAGTGGAATATTTAGTAATCCAAGGAAAATGATAGAGAATGTATTATTTTCAGGAAATGCAATATAGAGTAATAGTAAAATGCTATACTCGGCAAGATAAATGGAAAACCAATATTTTATTTTTTATGAATGAGAATGCCAATGCGTAGCGCAAAAGGAAAAATAAAAAGAAAGCAGCGGATCTTCTAATAAATAATTAGAAATAATCCATAAACAAAAATAGGCTGGCGCAACAAAAAGCAGCTATAAATAAAAAGAAAATTGTGTTCATTTTATCCTTTACTATGGAAGAAATTCGCCAATTCAACGTTATTCTTCACATTTAACTTGCTCATTGCATTGGCACGATGAACGTGAACAGTTTTTATGCTCAATGATAATTCTGCCGCAATTTCTTTCACTGTTAGCCCTTTGGAGAGTAATTCACAGACTTCTTGTTCACGTTTTGTGAGTTGGGCGAGGGTATTTTTAATCGGCGTATTGACGAGTTTTAAGGTGAGCTCTGGCATAAGATAAACACCACCAGCATAAACCGTTCTAACTGCTTGAATTAATTCATCAGGGCTACAACGTTTGCTTAAGTAGCCTTTTGCGCCCAATTCAAGGGCTTTTTTCACCATAAATTCAGAATCGTTTACGCTTAACATTATGCAATGAATGCCTTGCGGAATATCGGGTAATAATTCCAAACCACCTTCATCGGGCATAGAAATATCCATAATGCAAACATCAGGCTTTAGGCGCGGTAAATTTTGACGAGTTTCTTTGGCCGAACCAAATTCGCCTACGATACGCATATCTGGCTCTAAAGACAGCAGTTGAGAGAAGCCCGAACGCACTACAAGATGATCATCAACTAACACGATATTAATCATTTTTATCCTAGCCATAAGGCGTTAAGCAAAGTGGGAGAGCATTGTACTCCAATAAAAAAATTATGCAGTGAAAATCTCACTGCATAATTGTAAAGAACATTAAAAAATTAAGTGCGGTGCAAAATTATTGCGTTTTTGCAATTATTGTGCTTTTTTTAGGCGGCGAATTTTCTTCTCTTCCGCAATTGCCACGAAAGCGAGCAACACCATACACACAATTGCAGAAGTATTTAATGCAGCGAATGTCCCCGCCCAGCCTGTTAAGCCGAAAATTGGCGTACCATCTGCAATCATTCCTAAACCTAATTTTGCAAAGCTATCACCGATTAAGTAAGCGAATGTACCTTTCACACCGTCAGCAACGGCAATGGCTTTTTTCGGTACGAAACCAACTGCCGCAACGCCGATTAATAATTGTGGCCCGAATACCAAGAAACCTAGCACGAATAATGAAATTAAATACATATATTCGTTGGTCGCAAATTGATAAAACTCAAGGGTGAATACGATTAAAACCAACGCAACACAAGCGGTTAAACCACGTCTTCCGTTGGCTAAATCGGATAAGAATCCCCACAAGAATGTGCCAACTAATGCGCCCACTTCAAATAGGGCAAAGCCAGAAATTGCGGCATCTTTTGAGAAGCCAAGTTCTTGGTAAGCATAAACTGGCGACCACTGATCGATCCCAATTCGTACGATATAAAGGAAAATATTGGCAAAGCAAAGTAACCAAATCACTTTATTTTTCAAAATATAACGCACGAAAATTTGCCATTTTGTAAGCTGATTTTCTTCTGCATCACGATCTTCTTCGCTGATTTCTTCACCAAATAATTCTTCCGCTGTACCAAGCCCATAAGCTTCTGGGGAATCTGAACCATAGCGTAATCCCACAAAGCCCACAATTAACGCAATGATAGAAGGGAAGATGAACATTCCGATAACGTGTCCGTCAAATAGCACATTCGCACCGAATAACGCCACGCCCGCTGCCGCTGCACCGCCCACGTTGTGGGATAAATTCCAGAAGCCAAGGAATGAACCACGTTTTTTGCGTGGTGTCCATTTGGTAATGGTGGAATAGCTTGATGAACCGCCCGTACTTTGGAAGAAACCACTTAACGAATAGAATGCGATCATTAAGAATAATGCCACGCTGCCACCGCCCATACTTGCACTAAAACCAAGCATACAAAGGGCAGAAAGGATCAGCATAAACGGCACGAATTGTTTGGTGTTTTTCCCATCGGCATAGTAGGAAACAAGGGTTTTCCCAATTCCGTAAGCCACAGAAAAGCCAAGCCCAATCATTCCCAGTTGGGTTTTGGTGAGTCCATAGGTTTCGATCATATCATTTTGCGCAACGTTAAAATTCTTACGAATTAAATACATCGCCATATAACCGATAAACACCACTAAATAAGATTGCATAAAGGGCTTAAACCACATTTTGCGTCTTTCTTCCACAGGAAGATTTAGCACAGGTTTACGCACCTGTTGTAAAAATTTGAACATAATTTCCTCAATTAAAAAATGAAAGTGCGGTCAAATTTTAATGAGATTTTGCTCTTCTGCCTTGAGATGAGTGCTTAAAGGATTTAGGAAAATTTCCTAGTTTTAGGAAGTTTGGAATATTTTTGTGAGATAGATCACATTTTTGTAAAAATCACGAAAAATCTGACCGCAC
>NZ_PQVI01000011.1 GCF_002921145.1 Avibacterium endocarditidis | reverse complement strand
TTTTTGTTCAGCAAGGTTTTGCTCAGCTGGGCTAAGAGATTGCCGTAATTGACGAATTTGTTGGCGAATAATTTGGCGTTGTTGATTGCGAGTTGTGAGGTTCATTGTTTTATGGAAGAACCCGAGATGCCGTTGTGAGTGGTCGGTCCTTGAACCCTACGGTTCAAGGGAATCAGTCGTTATCGTTTTTAGGCTTCTTACATCAGGGCTTGCGCCAAGGTAAGCTTGCACACCAACAATAGGAAACCGATTCATAAGATGTTAAGTATCGGCTCAGGGACGTAACCCACTAGCGAACATCTCAGGTAATCTTTAAATTTGTGGTAATACTAACGCAATTTAACCGTATTGACTAGCTTAATTTTTCCAATTCTTAGCTAAGATCATATTATTTCATCAGACATTCGTTTTTTGCGCCAAAATGCCTTCCAAAGAGCTATCTAGCTGTTTGATTTGTGTGCTAACTGCTTGTTCAATTTTCTGTGTAACTTGCTGCTGTTGGATGAGCTCATAGCTTAGATTTAACGCCACGATAGAAAGGACTTTTTCCAATTGTAAGATGCCTGTCCGTTCCTTCATCTCAGATACTCGTTGATCTAACGCGCGAGCAGCTTGGCGTAAGGCATCGTGTTGATCTTCTTGACAATTTAAACGTAAAACCTGTCCTAATACGGACAATTCAATGCTTTGCGATGACATACTTATCCTCAGTGAAAATAAATTTTTTCGCTATTATGCCATAGCAAATATTTTTCGTCATAAAAATCCGCCTGATTGTGGTTAGCTTAATCCAACAGTGCTAAACTACACCTATCTTTAGCAAAGGAAAAATTATGTCTGATATTCTCTCTTATGACGAATTAGAACAAAAACTCCGTCAAGCCACCATTCCTGTTACCGCCGCCGAATTACACGGCTTTCTCACTGGTTTAATTTGTGGCGGCGCGAGTGAGCAAAAATGGCCGATTTTTATGAATGAATTTACCAACAATGGCGAGGCCTACCCTACAGCTTTGTTAAAAGAGGTTTCGGCGCTCTACCACGATATTCAGCACAGTTTAGAAGATATTGATAGCTTCAACTTTCAACTTTTCTTACCAGAAAACGGCGATGTGTTTAACGAAATTGATGCCCTTTCAGAATGGACAAGCCACTTTTTGCTCGGTTTAGGCTTAGTGCAAGCGAAAATGGATAAAGAAACGGGGAAATTGGCGAAGCCTTAGATGATCTGCAAAATATTGCTGTATTGGCTTATGAAGAAGATGACGATCCTGAAGAGCTAGCGGAATCCTTAGAACAAGTGGCGGAATATGTTCGCACCTTGGTGGCGGTGCTTTATGCTCATTATCGCCCTTACCAAGCCACGCAGAAAACCGTATTACATTAAGGAGAACGAAGATGGATCTTGCTTATTTAGCCCAAATCCCTGCCGAAGAATTTGTGCAACGCCGTGAAAAATTGTTGGCGCAAATGGCGGAGAATTCCTTGGCGATTATTTTCTCGGCACAAGAACAAGTGCGCAACAAAGACACTCACTACCCTTTCCGTCAAGACAGCTATTTTTGGTATTTAACGGGCTTTAATGAGCCTGATGCGATCTTAGTATTAGCCAAAACCGCACAACAATCTCGCACAATATTGTTCTTACGCCCTTCTGATCCGTTAATGGAAACTTGGAATGGTCGCCGTCTGGGCGTGGAAAAAGCAGCCGCTAAATTAAACTTAAACGAAGCCTATTCCATTGAAGACTTTGCGCCACAATGGCAAAAAATCAGCCAAAATTTTACCGCACTTTACCATAACCCTGAGCCACAACCTTGGGGCAATAAATTGTTGGAGAAAAGTGCGGTGCAATTTTCGCAAGTTTTTGATTGGGCTGCGATTTTAGATGAAATGCGTTTAATCAAATCCACCAATGAAATTGCGCTTTTACAACAAGCAGGACAAATCACCGCATTGGGGCATTTACGCGCAATGAAACAAACCCGCCCGAACCGCTTAGAATTTGAAATTGAAGGGGAATTGCTACACGAATTTAATCGCTTTGGCGCACGTTTTCCGTCCTTTAATTGCATTGTGGCAGGCGGTGAAAACGGCTGTATTCTGCATTACAACGAAAACGATCAGCCTTTGAAAGACGGCGAATTGGTACTGGTGGACGCTGGCTGTGAATTTGCTTACTACGCTGGCGATATTACCCGTACCTATCCCGTTAATGGCAAATTCAGCCAAGCCCAACGTGAAATTTATGAAATCGTGCTAAATGCACAAAAGCACGCCATAAAATCCTTGGTGGCAGGCAATAATATTCAGCAAGTGAATCAAGAAGTGATCCGCATTAAAGTGGAAGGTTTGGTGCGCTTAGGTATTTTGCAAGGGGAAGTGGATCAGCTGATCGCCGATGAAGCCTACAAAGCCTTTTATATGCACGGATTAGGCCATTGGCTTGGCATTGATGTGCACGATGTAGGGCGTTATAGCCTTGAAAAAGCAGCAAATTACGCGATCGTCCATTAGAAGTGGGTATGGTGCTAACGGTTGAGCCGGGCTTGTATATTCCAAGCAATGCCGATGTGCCTGAGCAATATAAAGGCATTGGCGTGCGTATTGAAGATGATATTGTGATCACCGAATACGGCAACAAAGCGCTAACCAGCGCCGTGCCAAAAGAAATTGATGAAATCGAACAAGTGATGGCACATAACGCGTAATAACAGTGAAGTAAAATGGGGCAAAAATGGAACAAATTAAGCATTATGATGTGATTATCGTGGGCGGTGCAATGGCAGGTTGCACCCTTGCTTTAGCGTTAAGCGCACAAACTCAAGGCAAAATGCGCATTGCGTTATTAGAAAAACAAGCGCCCCAACAACATCAGCAAAGCGGTTTTGATGCCCGTTGCATTGCCCTTTCAGCAGGTTCTTGTCAACAGCTTGCGCAGCTCAATTTGCCTAACCAACAATCATTATGGCAACAAATTTCACCCCTTGCCTGCCCCATTGAGCATATTCACGTTTCCGATAAAGGTCATAGTGGTTTAGTCGAATTTCACGCTGATGAATTTCAGCTAAAACAATTGGGCGCGGTGGTCGCCTTACAGCCTGTGGGAGAAATCTTGCTGACTGCAATCAAGCAATACGCCAACATTGATTATTTTTCCCCAGTGGAGATTGAGCAAATCCAATTTGAGCAAGTGCGGGTGAAAATTTCGCTAAAAAATCACCGCACTTTATCTTGTCAGCTGATTATCGGCGCAGACGGCACACAATCTTTGGTGGCGAAATCTGCCAACATTGCGATCAACAAACTTCGCGATTATCAGCAAACCGCCATTATCACCAACATTCAAGCACAACAGCCACACCAACAGCGTGCCTTTGAGCGTTTCACTGCGCAAGGCCCATTAGCGCTTCTGCCAATGCAAGAGAATTTAATGTCCTTAGTATGGTGCGTGAAATCACCCGATGAGCTAATGGCATTGCCTGATGACGCATTTCTTGCCCGTCTACAACAACAATTCGGCTGGCGGCTTGGCAAGTTGCAACAATGCGGCAAGCGTTTTGCTTATCCTTTGGCGTTATATCAAGCCAGCCAGCACATTCATCACCGCACCGCCTTAGTCGGCAATGCTGCACAAACCTTACACCCCATTGCAGGGCAAGGCTTCAATCTTGGTATGCGTGATGTGATTTGCTTAGCTAAATTGTTAAGCCAAGCCTTTATGCAAGGGCAAGATCTCGGCACTTATTCTTTATTAAGCCAATATGAAAATGCACGCCAAGGGAATCAAACAACGCTCATCAACTTAACCAACGGCTTGGTTTCTCTCTTTGCCAATGAATTATTACCGTTGCAAATTGGGCGGAATCTGGGGCTAATGGCAATGGCGCAATCTCATTTACTCAAACAGCAGTTTATTAAACCAGCATTAGGGTGGTTAGAATAGTGAAAAATTTTGATCTAATTATTATCGGTGGTGGAATGGTGGGGCTTGCGCTCGCTGCCAAATTAAAAAATACCGCAATGCGTATCGCCCTACTCGAACCTAATCCGCCACATTTTTCTTTAACGAATATAGCTTATCGTGTTAGCGCGTTAAATCTTGCGAGCGAGCATTTATTGCAAGAACTCAACGCGTGGCAAACCATTCAAGCTGAACGTGCCACCGCCTATGATAAAATGCTGGTGTGGGAAAAAGACAGTTTCGCCAAAATTGAATTTGACACCAAAGGCTTAGGCATTTCCCACCTTGGGCATATTGTGGAAAACCAGATCATTCAACATAGCCTGTGGCAACAAGTGGCAACACAAGAAAATGTGGAAATTTTCAACGCAACAGCACAACACTTGGGCATTAACGAAAGCACCGCCATTCTCACCTTAACAGACGGACAAATGTTAGCGGGGAAACTGGTTGTGGGCGCAGACGGCGCAAATTCGTGGCTACGTCAAAAAGCTAATATTCCGCTTATTTTCCGCGATTATGGGCAATATGCCTTAGTATGTAACGTGAAAACCGCAGAGCCACATCAACACTGCGCCAGACAAATTTTTGCTCCAGATAGCATTTTGGCGTTCTTGCCATTACATCAAGAAAATCTGTGTTCTATAGTGTGGTCGCTTTCGCCAGAACAAGCCAAACAGTTGAGCTGCTGTGAACAAACAGAATTCAACAAACAGCTGAGTATCGCCTTTGATAATCAGCTGGGATTATGTGAAGTGCAAAGCGAACGCCAAGCCATTCCGCTTACCGCGCGCTATGCACGCAACTTCGCTCAACCGCGTATCGCCCTAATTGGCGATGCCGCACACACCATTCACCCACTGGCAGGACAAGGGGTAAATCTCGGCTTGCAAGATGCCCTACTACTGGCGCAAGAAATTGAAAAACATTTTGCCCTAGGCTTAGACATCGGTGAATACCGCAACCTACGTTATTACGAACGCACACGCAAAGCCGAAGCGGTAAAAATGCTCATAGCAATGCAAGGCTTAAAAGATCTCTTCGCCGGCAACAACCCGCTGAAAAAACTTGCCCGCGGCATCGGCCTTAGCGCCACCAATCAATTCAGCTTGTTGAAAGAACAGCTTATTCGGCAGGGATTGGGGATTTGATTTCAAAAAAATGCCCATTTCGGGCGTTTTTTGTGGCTGTTATATTAAGATTTCAACTGTGCTGTTTTTCTTTAACAAGTGCATAGACAAAATACAAAATTGATGTTGCGCCAAGGCAGTAGTAGCCAATCCAAACATAATCAGGGACATTATGCGCCATAAAAATGTACATAGTGAAAGAAAGGAAGCTAATAATTAATGCGACTGGTTTTGCTAACGCCCAAGGTTTAATATCCACCTGTTTGGTGTATTCTTCTTTATATGGTGTTTCCATTGGCGCAATTTTACCAATAATAAGCATGACCACTACATTAATCGCAAAGAGAATGGCGATTAAGTGGAAGAAGTGAATATCCACTTTAATAACAAATGAACAGAAAATGTAAGCAACCATACCAAAAATTAAGCCAAATTTTGCCGCAATTGGTGGAACGCGTTTGGTTAGCAGCCCCACTACAACTACACTTAAAATCGGAGCGTTAAAAATACCTTGTAGCTGTTGAATTAGGAAGTAAAGCCCTTCTGGCGCATTAGCAACCAGTGGTGCCACAATCATTGCAATGATTGCTAAAACTGTGCCGACAATCTTTCCGACTTTGACTAATTGAAGATCGCTCGCATTAGGATTGAGTTGAGTTTTATATACGTTGCGAGAGAAAAGCGTAACGGAAGAATTTAATGCGCTATTAAATGTTGAAAGCACAGCACCTACGACAACCGCAGCAAAAAAACCGACTAATGCTTCAGGTAAAACAAGGTGTACAAGATCTGGATAGGCTTGATCTGGCACATCAAGTTGTCCTTGGAAAATGTGGAAGGCAACAATTCCCGGAAGGATAATGAGTAAAGGTCCTAACAATTTTAGGAATGCACAGAATAGTACTCCTTTTTGCCCTTCTTTGAGGTTTTTTGCACCTAAAGCACGTTGGATAATAGATTGATTTGTACACCAGAAGAATAGGTTGGATACAATCATTCTGGTAAATAATGTGGAGAATGGGACAACGGAATTTTTATTGCCAATAGAATTAAAATGGTCTGGATTAGCTTGATAGACTTCTTTCAGCCCTTCCCAAGGGTTTCCTGCCCCGACATAGGCAAGCCCTAAAACGGTAACTAAAATACCGCCAACTAATAACCCAACGCCATTAATCGTATCAGATACAGCAACCGCTTTTAAGCCACCAAAAATAGCATAAATTGAACCTAGAATGCCAATGCCCCATACCATTATCCAAATAGCAGTCGTTTTGCTCACGCCAAAGACCATAGAAACTTGGAATAAACTTTCTAATGCTAAAGCACCAGTATAAAGCACGATAGGTAATAAGGAGATGACATAGCAGCCTAAAAAAGTAAGGAGGTGATCAGTAGTGTGCCTTTATCAAAGCGTTTTTCTAAAAATTCAGGGATTGTTGCTATCCCTAGCTTTAGATATTTAGGCAGAAAATAAAGGGCGAACGCGGCAATGGTGATGGCTGCGATCACTTCCCAAGCCATTACGATAAATCCTTGACGATAAGCCAATCCATTCAAGCCAACTAAATGTTCCGTAGAAAGATTGGTCAGCATCATTGAGCCTGCTATGAACACCGCGGTTAATGAGCGCCCTGCGAGATAATACCCTTCCGAGTTACTCAGATCGTCTTTTCTGGTGTACCACCAAGCTAACACAGCAACTAATGCCGTAAAACCTACAAAGGAAATAAAGGCTAACATAACGATTCCTTATATCTTTTTAGATAAGTTGATTACATCAAAGAAACTCCATTGATTGAAATATACATTTCAAATATTGGATGATCAAACGGAAATGTTTCATTTTGTTATGGAGATCAAATTTTTGGTTAGGGACTAGATTTATGCGATGAAAAGCTCATCAAAGGGTAGAAAAATGCTTAAACCTTCATTTTTTATAAGTGCGGTGGAAAAAATGTGAGTTTTTATGTGCTTTTTTCTATTTTTAAATGGCAAAACACGATCTAAATTCACAATTTTTTAACTTGATGATTGCGAGCCTTTGACCTTAATGCTATATATAAAAATAGATAATTTGTTTCAAAATTATCTAAAATTGAAATTTATATTCACAAAATAGGCCTTGTGCAATATAGTGGTATTTCGGCTTTGTAATCAATCTAACCTTTAAAATAGGAGTAGAAGAATGAAAAAAACACTATTAGCAATGTTATGTGGCGGATTGTTATTGACCTCTCAAGCGGTGATGAGTAAGCAGCTTGTGATTGGTGCCCCAATGAATTCTTTCGCTGATAAATGGCAAACATATTTACAAGATTCGATTCGTGATTTTGATGCAAAACACGATGATG
Organism: Avibacterium endocarditidis; assembly: GCF_002921145.1. Classification (GTDB taxonomy): domain Bacteria; phylum Pseudomonadota; class Gammaproteobacteria; order Enterobacterales; family Pasteurellaceae; genus Avibacterium; species Avibacterium endocarditidis. The sequence goes on along the minus strand of NZ_PQVI01000011.1, from coordinate 4,435 downwards.
TGGAAATTAAATTATCCGATGCAAATGGCGATCCCGCTCGTTTGTTAAATGATGTAGAAACATTTATCGATCAAAATGTTGATGCTTTACTTGTTGTCCCTACAGATCCAAATATTGTTAAGGTCATTGGACGTAAAGCACAAAAAGCCAAAATTCCTCTCATTATTGTCAATCGTAAACCTAATGATGAAGATATGAAATACGTTACAAGCTATGTGGGATCTGATGAGATTGAAGGCGGACGTATTCAAGCGGATTTTATTGTGAATACGTTAGATGGCAAATCGGGTAATGCATTAATTTTATTAGGGCCTTTAGGGCAAGATGCTGTTACTAAGCGTACTCAAGGTAACAAAGATATTTTTGCACAACATAAAAATATCAACATCGCGACAGAGCAAGAAGGAAAATGGGAACGCGATAGAGGGTTGAGTATTGCTGAAAACGTATTGGCTGCAAATAAAGAGATTAATGTTGTGGTGAGCAACAATGATGAAATGGCAATTGGGGCGTTGCTTGCGTCACGTAAACTTGGACTAAAAGATGAAGACATTCTTATTGTTGGCTTAGATGCCACGCCAGATGCCTTGGAATATTTAGGCAAAGGGCTTGATGCTACCGTCTATCAATCAGCCAAGGGGCAAGGCTCTGCTGGTGCAGAAGTGGCATATTTAGCGGCAAAAGGAGAAAAAGTGCCTGCCATCAAATGGATTCCATTTGAATTAGTTACCCCAGATAAAAAAGAGGAATATCAAGCCAAATACAAATAACACTCATACTGAAGGGCAAAGTGCTGACTTTGTCCTTTCCTTTAACTGATACGAGATAACTCAAAGTGCGGTTCATTTTTAAGTTATTTTTGGAGTGTAAGTGATGTTGAAAAAACTATTCTTCCTACTTCTTGGCATCTTCTTTATTCCCGCATTATTTGCCAAATCCTTAACCATAGGTGTGTCGATGTATAGCTTGTCGGATAAGTATCCCACTTATTTACAAGATGCAATGCAGAAATTTGAAAAGGCGCATCAGGATGTAAAACTCAAATTTGCAGATGCAAATGGCGATCCGGCAAAAATGTTGAATGATATTGAAAACTTTATTGATGTTGATGCCATTGTTGTAATGCTAACCGATCCTAAAATTGTGAAATCAATAGGTTTAAAAGCAAAGAAAGCAAAAATTCCATTAATTGCTGTTACGGTTAAACCGAATGATGAAGATATGCAATACCTCACCAGCTATGTAGGTTCGGAGGAAATTACCAGTGGAAAAATGCAAGGCGAATTCGTTTTACGCACATTAAATGGAAAACCTGCTAATGCCATTATTTTATTAGGTCCTTTAGGACTTGATGCACAAATTAAACGCACAGAAGGAAATAAATCTGTTTTAGCTTCTCACCCTGAAATCAATATCCTTTCCGAGCAAGAGGCAAAATGGGATAGAGCGAAAGCAATGGAAGTCGCCGAAAATTTATTTGCGGTACACAAAAATATTAATGTAGTGCTAGCAAATAATGACGAAATGGCAATCGGTGCATTACTTGCAGCAAGGAAAGCAGGGATTGCTGATGATGAAATAATTATTATCGGTATTGATGCAACACCAGATGCGCTTGAATATCTTGGTAAAGGCTTAGATGCCACTATATTTCAGTCGGCTGCAGAACAAGGCAGAATGAGTATTGAACTGGCGTATAAAGCGGCAAAAGGAGAAAAAGTTCCCGCCATAAAATGGATTCCATTTGAGTTAGTTACACCTGATAAAAAAGCACAATATCTCAATAAATATAAAGAATAACTCTGATAAATATTGATATGAAGGAGTAGAGTATGAGTACAGCGACAAAATTGCCCTATATTTTAGAAATGCGTAATGTTTCTAAAACATTTCCTGGGGTAAAAGCATTAGATGGAATTAATTTAAAAGTAAAAAGAGGATCTCTATTCACGCCTTAATGGGTGAAAATGGCGCAGGTAAATCCACATTGATGAAAGTGCTTTACGGCATTTACACCCCCCGATGTAGGCAGTGAGTTAATTTTAGATGATAAACCTTTTAAACCTACCCGACCTATTGACGCTATTCGACATGGCTTAACAATGGTGCCGCAAGAAATTTCACCTGCCGCCAATTTAACCATTGCAGATAATTTCTATCTTGGGCGCGAAATTACAAAAGGACGTTTCTTACTTAATCAAAAAGAGATGAATGCAAGAGCAGCAGAAATTCTCAATGATCTTGGCGTGCCAATGGATGTTACCGTCAAAATGTCTGAAGTCTCTGTTGCGAAAGCACAACTTGTCGCCATTGCAACTGCCGTCTCAAATGATGCGAAAGTGATTATTATGGACGAACCGACCACGGCATTGACTGAAACTGAGGTAGAACAACTTTATCGTATTATTGATATTGTGAAAAATCGTGGTATCGCCATTATTTTTATTTCACATAAATTAGATGAGGTATTTAAAGTTTCTGATGAGATTACCGTAATTCGTGATGGGCAATATGTTGGTACAAAAGCAACGTCAGATATTACTAAAGATCAGCTTATCGCAATGATGGTTGGGCGAGATATGTCTGAAATGTTCCAACGTGAGCGTTTCGAGATTTCAGATGAAATTGTTGTTGAAGTTAAAAACTTTAGCCGTGCAGGAAAATATCAAAATATTAATTTCAAAGTTCGCAAAGGAGAAATTTTTGGTATTGCTGGCTTGGTAGGGGCAGGGCGTTCTGAAATAGTAGAAGGGTTATTTGGCTATAAGCCAGCAGATAGCGGAGAAATTTACATTCATGGTGAAAAAGCTGAAATTCATAATCCCTTAGATGCAATGAAATACAAAATTGGTTTTGTAACAGAAGATCGTAAATTAACTGGGCTATTTCTTAATTTAAGTATCACTGACAATATGATTATGCCGAAAATGTCTCCTTACTTGGAAAACTTTTTGGTATCAGTAACTCGTGCGCAAAAAACGGCTTATGAACAAAAAGATAAGCTCAAAATTAAGGCGCCAAATGTAGAAGTGATTACTAATAATCTATCAGGAGGAAACCAACAGAAAGTATTACTCGCACGTTGGCTTTTACTTGAACCTGATATTTTAATCCTTGATGAACCAACAAAAGGTATTGATGTAGGGGCGAAAGCAGAACTCTATAAATTAATGGTTGAGCTTTCAAAGCAAGGAAAAACGATCATTATGATCACATCAGATATGCTAGAGCTACTTTCAATGAGCGATAGAGTTATGGTAATGCACGAAGGGCACCAAGTTGGAATTATCCCACATCAAGAACTAACGCAGGAACGCGTTTTAGAATTAGCGTCAGGCGCATAACAGCATTTATAAACAGATCAACATTCATTCAAACCAGTAAAATGGTGAAAACAAATGAGGTATATATTATGTCACACGCGACTTTAAAGAAAATCATAAACGCTTATGGAATGGTTTTTATCTTAATTGGACTCTTTTTAGCCCTCTCCCTCTCAATTGATGGTTTTTTCTCTGCTCGTACGGTCTGGAGTATTATTGAACAAGTTTCAATGTTTGGGATTATTGCTATCGGCGTAACGTTTGCAATTATCACCACAGGGATCGATTTATCCTCAGGCTCTGTCGTTGCACTCACCGCAGTAGTTTCCGCCTCCGTGGTTACTGGCGGGGATTCCGTAAGTGCGGCTATTCTCGCTTTTGCGATTTCATTAGCATTGGGCGCACTGCTCGGTGCAATTAATGGAACATTAACCGCAGTAGGCGCAATTCCGCCTTTTATTGCCACCTTAGGTATGATGATTATTGCGCGTGGTGCTGCACAATTGTATTCAGATGGACGCCCAATTGACGCCTCCTCCGAGGCCTTTACTTGGATTGCCGATGTAAATGTTTTCGGCTTACCTGGATTGGTGATTTTATATATTTTGATTGTGATTGGATCACACATTTTACTTAGCCGCTCCACCTTTGGCCGCCATGTTTATGCAGTAGGCGGAAATCTTAACGCGGCAAAAATTTGTGGGATTAACACCACCAAAACCTTAATTTGGGTATATACCTTAGCGGGCGCATTATCTGGTTTGGCGGGTGCATTGCTTGCAGCTCGCACCTATGCAGGTAACCCTTCTTACGGATTAGCTTGGGAACTTGATGCAATTGCTGCTGCGGTAATCGGTGGCGTATCATTAAGTGGTGGTTTTGGTAGCATTCCAATGTGCGTAATTGGCGCATTGATTATAGGCACAACCAACAAAGGTCTAAATATGTTAGGTGTCGATCCTTACTGGCAACAAATTGTAAAAGGTTTAATCATCGTCTTTGCCGTATTACTTGATACTTTAAAACGTCGTAAAAAATCAAACTAAATCCCTCGCTTGGCTTAGCTAACTAACAACCGCCCTTTTCCTTAAACCAAAAGTGCGGTTGTTTTT
>NZ_PQVI01000109.1 GCF_002921145.1 Avibacterium endocarditidis | reverse complement strand
TGTTATTTATCCCAAAGAAAAAACCAAATTTACGCCATAACAATCTTTATTAGATTAGAGATATTATTGAAATTATGCTACAATCCTGCCTAATTTTTTATGTAATTAGGGAATATTTCAATGACGAATTTGGTTTCAAACGTTACCCCTGTGAGTATTGAGGAAGAGCTAAAATCTTCTTATCTCGACTACGCAATGTCCGTGATTGTTGGACGTGCCTTGCCTGATGTGCGTGATGGGTTAAAACCTGTACACCGCCGTGTTTTGTATTCAATGGATCAAAGCGGAATTACCCATAATAAAGCCTATGTAAAATCGGCTCGTGTGGTGGGTGATGTCATCGGAAAATACCACCCTCACGGTGATAGTGCCGTTTATGACACCATTGTGCGTATGGCACAGCCTTTCTCGCTACGCTATATGTTGGTGGACGGTCAGGGTAACTTTGGTTCGGTGGACGGTGATGCCCCAGCGGCAATGCGTTATACCGAAGTGCGTATGCAGAAAATTACGCAAGAACTGCTGACCGATTTAGACAAAGAAACCGTGGATTTCTCGCCAAACTATGATGGCAAAGAGATGATTCCCGATGTGTTGCCAACCAAAATCCCCGCCTTACTCGTCAATGGTTCATCGGGGATCGCGGTGGGTATGGCGACCAATATTCCCCCACACAATTTAGGTGAAGTGCTAGATGGTTGCTTGGCATATTTGGATAACGAGGAAATTAGCATTGATGAATTAATGCAGTTTATTCCCGGCCCAGATTTTCCAACAGCGGCATTAATTAACGGTCGCAAAGGGATTGAGGACGCGTATAAAACAGGGCGAGGCAAGGTTTACGTTCGTGCTAAAGCCGAGATTGAAACCAGTGAGAAAGGGCGTGAAACCATTGTCGTTACGGAAATTCCTTATCAAGTAAACAAAGCCCGTTTAGTGGAAAAAATTGCGGAGCTGGTGCGAGATAAAAAAATCGAAGGCATTAGCAACGTGCTTGATGTATCCAACAAAGAGGGCTTCCGCATTGAAATTGAAATCAAGCGAGATGCGGTTGGCGAAGTGGTGCTGAATAACCTCTATGCCCTCACCCAAATGCAAGTGACCTTTGGGATCAATATGGTGGCACTTGATCACGGGCAACCTAAGCTCTTCAATTTAAAGCAAATTATCGAAGCTTTCGTGAAACATCGCCGTGAAGTGGTTACTCGCCGTACCGTGTTTGAATTGCGTAAAGCCCGTGAACGTGCGCATATTTTAGAAGGCTTGGCGATCGCGTTGGCGAATATCGATCCTGTCATTGAAGTGATCCGTGCTTCAAAAACAGGTGATGAAGCCCGTGAAGCCTTGCTATCTCGTGGTTGGGAACTGGGCAATGTGAGTGCGATGCTCGAAGCCGCAGGAATGGACGCTTCTCGCCCTGAAGATCTTTCCCCTGAATTAGGCGTGCGTGATGGCTTATATTACCTTTCCGAAGAACAAGCCCGTGCAATTTTAGATCTTCGCTTACAACGTCTAACAGGGTTAGAACACGAAAAAATCGTTACCGAATACCAAGAAATTTTAGTCGAAATCGGCGAACTTTTACACATTTTAAACAGCACTGAACGCTTGCGTGAAGTGGTGCATGAAGAATTAGAACGCATTAAAACCGAATTTAATGACGAACGCCGCACCGAAATCACAATGGCATCTGGTGATATTAATCTTGAAGATCTTATCGCACAAGAAGACGTGGTTGTTACCCTTTCTCACGAAGGTTATGTGAAATATCAACCACTTACCGATTACGAAGCCCAACGCCGTGGCGGTAAAGGGAAATCGGCAACCAAGATGAAAGAAGAAGATTTCATCGAAAAATTATTGGTTGCCAACACCCACGACACGATTTTATGTTTCTCAAGTCGCGGGCGATTATATTGGCTCAAAGTATATCAATTACCACAAGCCAGCCGTGGTGCGCGTGGTCGCCCAATCGTCAATATTCTGCCATTGGATGAAAACGAACGTATCACCGCCATCTTGCCAATTTCCGCTTATGAGGAAGATAAATTTGTTGTAATGGCAACCGCAGGCGGGATCGTGAAGAAAATCGCCCTCACCGAATTTAGCCGCCCACGTTCAAGTGGAATTATCGCCTTGAACTTGCGTGATGAAGATGAACTCATCGGGGTAGACATTACCAACGGCAATGACGAAATTATGTTGTTCTCCTCACAAGGTCGTGTAGTGCGATTTGCAGAAAGTGCGGTTCGCCCAATGGGACGCACCGCCACAGGGGTTCGCGGGATTAAACTCGCCCTAACCAACGATCTTTCTGATGATGAAAGTGCGGTGGAAATTGAAGACGTTTCCGAGGATAACAGCGAAGAAACCCTTGATCTCAACATTGATAAAGTGGTTTCCCTCGTTATTCCAAAAAATGCGGGAGCAATTTTAACCGCAACGCAAAATGGCTACGGAAAACGTACCGCACTTGAGGAATACCCAACCAAATCACGCAACACCAAAGGAGTGATTTCTATCAAAGTGAGTGAGCGTAACGGCAAAGTGGTGGCAGCAACCCAAGTGGAAGAAAGCGACCAAATTATGCTCATTACGGACGCAGGAACATTGGTTAGAACCCGTGTGAGTGAAGTCAGCATTGTGGGACGAAACACCCAAGGGGTTCGCTTAATTCGCACCGCCGAAGGCGAGCAAGTAGTAAGCCTTGAGCGTGTTTGTGATGTGGACGATGAAGAATCGGACATTGAAACAGAAAATGTGGAAGAATAAAAACAAAGTGGGCAACTCGCCCACTTTCTCTTTTCCCAAAACTGAAACCTTTTTTCACACTGGACTTTTAAAATCCCAAACCATTCTATAGGAATTTAGACAATGATTTTTTATGCTATTTACACCCACTTTTTTTGTGCTTTTATTAGCTTAGGGCTATTTATTATTCGTGCCTTAATGCAATTTGCTGGAGAAGATTGGCGCGCCATAAAATTACTCAAAATCCTACCGCACTTATCCGATACGCTACTGATCGTAAGCGGTGCAATCTTATTATTCTCCCTAGGAATAGGCTTCCCTTGGTGGATTATCGCCAAATTTGCCTTATTAATTAGCTACATCATTTTTGCCGCTAAGTTTTTTAAACGTGGCACAGCTAATAATCCAGCGGCATTTCTGCTTGCATTAATTTCATTTGTTGGCGCAATGTTACTCGGCTACAACCATTAATCTCACTAAATTCTCAAGCGGTTTGGTTTAGCTTAAACCGCTTTTTCACTTCACCTAGTCTTTCATTCTCTATAATTTAAAGTGCGGTGGAATTTTGTAAAATTTTTCCACCTATTTTGAGTTATAAAATCTGATTTAGATCATAAGCCGACCACCTTTTCTTAAAAAGAAGTTGGGATTACCAACCAAATACCTTAGTATTTTGGTCAGGTTTAACAATCCAATATTAAGGTCAAATTATGTCATTAGAAAATAGAATGAAACAAGCCGATCAACAATGGCAAAGTGCCAGTTATCAAGACACCATCTCGCATATCCTGTCGCGCTTTCATCAACGTCATCGTGAACAATTACAAGAGCTAATTCCCCTTGCAGAAAAGGTAGAAGAACGCCACGCTGATCACCCTGATTGTCCAAAAGGTTTAGCTGACGCGCTAAAAAATGCCTATGCGGATTTGTCTAGCCATATGATGAAAGAAGAACAAATCTTGTTCCCAATGATCCAAGCAGGTAATTATATGATGGCACGAATGCCCATTCAGGTAATGGAATTTGAACACGATGAACACGGTGCAACGATTGAAATGTTACGCACTCTTACTCACAATATGACGTCACCAGCTGATGCTTGCACCTCTTGGCGTAATCTCTACCAAGGTATTCAAGAATTTTGTGATGATCTGCAAGAGCATATTCACACGGAAAATAATATCTTATTCCCACGTGTATTAAGCGAACAATAGTCACAGCAATAATAATGTTAGCACTTTAAGGACGTTTAAGGTGCTTTTTTATTCAATAAAATCTCCACCCAAAATCCTTTCTCTCCACGCGAATTCTCGGCATTTTTATACCGCACTT
>NZ_PQVI01000108.1 GCF_002921145.1 Avibacterium endocarditidis | reverse complement strand
TAAATAAAAGTTGATAAGAAAAAGAAAAAAAATGAAAACATAAGTGTTGGGAATATATATTTTTTCATAGTTTCTCCTAAGTAATAAAGCATCACATAAGCATATGATGCTTTATTTTCAATTAAAATTAATCTCCATAAAATGAAGTATTTTCTCTTATAAATTTGTCAGGATTAGAATTAAAACTATTTACTAGTTTCTCATTTTCCTTATTATAGTGTTTATATGTGGCATTCTTTAGAGGGTTAAGGAATATCTCATTTAAAGCCAAACCACCAAAAGCACTGGCTATATATCCCCACATCCCACCATGAATTGATTGTACTTCGTCAGTGTTTAATTTTTTCATAAAATTTCTCCTATTTTTTACTTTCTCATACATTCATTGTATCTAATTTCCTGTAAAACTGGATCAGAGAATTTAATTGTACCATTCTGATAATTCATTTCTATATGGCGTGAATAATTTAAACATTTACCTTTATTAAAATCATATTCTTCATTTTTCTTGGATAACATAGATGTACAAGAAATTAATAGAATACAACTGAGTAAAGTTAAGATGTTTCTAAGAATATTCATCATTAAAACCCTATAGATATATTAATACCACCTCCAGTAATTTTGGGTTTTTCACTTGGGAATTTGCTTACTGTTACACTTGGAGTAACAGAAATATTTGATGTTGGTTTAAAGGTATAGCCTCCCGAAACTCTCCCATAATTACCCCATCTTGAATGGGCACCAAAGCCAGAAAAGCTAAATGAACCGCCATTTATGTGATGTAATTCTTCATTATTTAAAGATTTCATAGTCTTTTCTCCTATGTAATTTTACTTATTTTCAAAGACCTTTATAAAAGGTCAAGTAAATGATAATGATTATCTTATTCATTATCAAGTGTTTTATATGTGATCTAAATCACAAAATTAAGAAATTTTATTAAGGAAAATTAAACTTTATAGATGTGATGAAGAATATGGTTAGTTATATAGTAGAATAATTCAGTGTTAAAAATATTTTACTTTTGTTATTTTATGTAAAAGAATTACAAGAAGCTAACCTTTTTCCAGTTAGCTCTCTTAGCTTGTCTATAGGAGGGCTAGTATTTATATGAGGCTATTACAGATGATCTTAAAACGATATTAATCGTTCATTTTTCATTAGATAATTTCAGCGGTTGGCTGTTTTTTTGCGCTGAGCGATTTATGCTCTTGGATAATATGCAGGAATGCCTGTCCGAAGCGCTCTAATTTGGTTGCGCCCACGCCGTTGATTTGTAGCATTTCGCGCTTGCTGGTGGGTTGATATTGTGCCATTTCTTGCAAGGTAGCATCGTTGAACACAATATAAGGGGGGATATTTTCCTTGTCGGCAATTTGTTTGCGTAAGAAACGCAGGCGAGCAAAGAGATCTTTGTCATAATTTTGCACCGCACTTTTTTGTGCGCTTTGTGCGGTCATAATGGAAGAAACCCTTGGCATTGCCAGCTCTAAGGGCTGTTCACCACGCAAAATTGGGCGCGCGTTTTCCGTCAGTTGTAACACCGAATGAAATTGATTCATCACTTGTTGCACAAGCCCAAGATGAATCAGTTGGCGGATCACCGATTGCCAATATTCTTTGCTTTTGTCTTTGCCAATGCCGTACACGCTGAGCTGATCGTGCTGGTTATCTTTAATTTTTTGATTTTGCATTCCGCGCAGCACGCCGATCACATAATGCACGCCGAACATTTGTCCCACACGATAAATGGTGGACATCACTTTCTGTGCGTCAATTAAGCCGTCATATTTTTTCGGCGGATCAAGGCAAATATCGCAGTTTTTGCACGGTGCTTGGCGATGTTCGCCAAAATAATTCAGCAAGACTAAACGGCGGCAGGTTTGGCTTTCGGCAAATTCACCAATGGCTTCTAATTTATGCTGTTCAATTTGGCGCTGCGGGCTTTCTGGTTTTTCCAGCAGCATTTTTTGTAACCACGCATAATCGGCAGGCTCGTAAAACAGCACCGCTTCGGCAGGTAAGTCATCACGCCCTGCGCGCCCTGTTTCTTGGTAATACGCCTCGATACTGCGCGGCAAATCAAAATGCGCCACAAATCGCACGTTAGATTTGTTAATGCCCATTCCAAAGGCAACGGTAGCCACCACCACTTGCACATTATCGCGCTGAAAGGCACGCTGCACTTGCTCGCGCTGGCTCGCTTCCATTCCTGCGTGATAGGCTTGTGCTGCCACGCCTTTTTTGCGCAAACTTTCCGCCAAGCGCTCCACTTTGTTGCGGCTGTTGCAATAAACGATACCACTTTTGCCCTTCTGCCCTAGCACAAATTGGCATAGCTGCTCCATTGGCTTAAATTTCTCCACCAAGGTATAGCGAATATTTGGGCGATCAAAACTGCCGATATAAATATGCGGATTATCCAGTTGCAAATGGTGCAAAATATCTTGCCTTGTGGCACTGTCTGCGGTGGCAGTGAGCGCCATTATCGGTGCGTTGGGAAAGCAACGTTTTAAGCCGCCAAGTTGGGTGTATTCAGGGCGGAAATCGTGTCCCCATTGGGAAATACAATGGGCTTCATCAATGGCAATAAAACTCACTTGGCAATGAGAAATAAATTGGAAAAAACTGGTTGTCATCGCCTTTTCGGGCGAAATATAAAGCAATTTGAGCTGCCCTGAAATCGCCTTATTTTGTACAATTTGCTGCTGCTCAAAGGTTTGTGTGGAATTGAGATAATCCACTTCAATTCCGTTGGCAAGCAGTTGATCCACTTGATCTTTCATTAAGGAAATCAGCGGAGAAATCACTAAGGTTAGCCCCGGAAAGCAAAGCGCAGGAATTTGATAGCAAAGGGATTTTCCGTTTCCCGTTGCCATAATCACAAGGCTATCTTGGTGTGAAAGGGCGGCGTTGATCACTTCTTCTTGTCCGTTGCGGAAAGATTGGTAACCAAAAACCTCGTTCAAAACCTTAAGTGCGGTGTTTTTTTCCATTATTTTTTGCGAAAAATTGGTTAAAAACGCCGCACCGCACTTTGTTTATTGATGAAATGAGCCATTAGGCGAAATGCACTTGCTCGCCGTGTACGCGACAGGCTTCTTCCAAGCATTGCCAGAATAATTTGCCATCATTAGCGATCCACTCGCCATCTTTAAACGCAAAGTGAAAACCGCCTGCTTTGCTGGCAAGCCAGAGTTCAAGTAATGGCTCTTGCTTGTTTACCACCACTTGGCTACGATCAGGGAAGGTGATAGTAAACACCGAACCTTGCGTGTCGCAATCCACATCGCAATCTTGCTCTTCTAATTGTTCTTCAATTTTGAGCCAAACTTGCTCAATATTTTGATGAAATTCTGTAACGTTCATAATTTTTCCATAAGCGAAATAGGTAAGGCGGAATTATAGAGAGTTTTTGCTATTTATACAAAGTGCAAAAAAGAATAGAAATTTCTCTAAATATCGTTACTATACATAAGATTTATCATCTAAGCACAAAAACCAAGAGAAACACCAATGAAAAAACTGATTTTATGTTTAACTTTAGGGGTGATCACCCTCGCTGCCACGGGCTGCGGCGTGAAAGGCCAACTGTATTTCCCAGAAAAAGATAACGCACAAACACAACAACAATAAAGGATTGGTAATGGATTTTTTTCAGTATAAAGAGAATCAATTAATGGCAGAACAAGTGCCTGTGGCTGAAATCGCCCAGCAATTCGGCACACCCGCTTATATTTACTCCCGTGCGACCCTTGAACGCCACTGGCACGCTTTTGATAACGCCTTAGGCGATCACCCCCACCTTATTTGCTTCGCGGTGAAATCCAACCCGAACTTAGCCATTTTGAACATTATGGCGAAGCTAGGATCGGGCTTTGATATTGTTTCGCAAGGGGAATTAGAACGCGTCCTTGCAGCGGGCGGTGATGCAAGCAAAGTGGTGTTTTCTGGCGTTGCAAAATCGGAACAAGAAATTGAGCGTGCGTTAAACGTGGGCATTCGTTGCTTTAATGTTGAAAGCCTTGACGAGCTTTACCGCATTAATGAAGTCGCAGGGCGGTTAAATAAAATCGCGCCAATTTCTTTGCGCGTGAACCCTGACGTAGACGCGCACACGCACCCTTATATTTCCACAGGATTGAAAGAAAATAAATTTGGCGTGAGCGTTGATGAAGCGCGTGAAGTGTATCGCATTGCAAGCCAATTACCGCATATCAAAATCACCGGAATGGATTGCCATATTGGCTCACAACTCACGGAAATTCAACCATTCCTTGATGCCACAGATCGCTTGATCGTGCTAATGCAGCAGCTTGCTCAAGATGGCATCGAACTAAAACATTTAGATTTAGGCGGCGGCTTAGGCGTAACCTATAAAGATGAAAATGCACCGCACCCAAGTGAATATGCAAAAGCGTTATTAGCTAAATTAAAAGATTATCCAAACTTGGAAATTATTCTTGAACCAGGGCGTGCGATCACCGCCAATGCAGGGATTTTGCTCACCAAAGTAGAATACCTAAAAAGCAATGAAAGCCGTAATTTCGCCATTGTAGATACGGGAATGAACGATATGATTCGCCCTGCGTTGTATCAAGCCTATATGAATATTATTGAAGTGGATCGCAGCCTACCGCGTGAAACAAAAGTTTATGATGTGGTGGGTCCCATTTGCGAAACCTCTGATTTCTTAGGCAAACAGCGTGAACTGGCGATCGCCCAAGGGGATCTCATCGCCCAACGTTCAGCGGGGGCTTATGGTGCAAGTATGGCTTCCACCTATAATTCCCGCCCAAGAGCCATTGAAGTGATGGTGGACGGCGATCAAGCGCATCTTATCAAACGCCGCGAAACCTACCCTGAATTATGGCAGCTAGAAAGTGTATTGCCGTAAAAATAATAGAGATAACCCACCTTTTGTGGGTTATTTTTTTAGGTTTTGATGAACGTTATATCGCTCAAAATAGAATGTAAAAATTTATATTGCTAAAATAAAGTGCGGTGCGATTTTGCTGAATTTTTCCTTCAAATAATTATTAAGGTAACCCAATGAAAAAACACTTAAAATGTTTAAATATGATGATAATAGGATTTAGTGGTATGATGATTAGGCGTGTTGAAAAATCAGGCTGGGTATCAGGCTATGAGCTTGAGTTTGTACTTTTATCGCTCATTATTTTACTTTCTATTGTTTACTTTTCTACCTTATATATTAATAAAAATACCATTAAACCGAATAATCCATTTAATGAAAATGCAAAAGGCCGTAATGTACTTTTGTTTTATTTTGCTTGTTGTTTAATGATTTTTTATCTATGCTATTTTTGGAGTAAAAAATATAGCTTGGATACGTCTTTAGCCTTAATCTATTTTATTATTTTAGGTGTAATATTGAGCTTCTTTTATACTAAAATTCTCCGCTTTGTTAAGAAAAATTATTCTTTAGATAAAAAAGAAGGGGCTGTATTAGATTAACAGTTATGTTAGTTATATAAAAATAAAGAAATTTATACAGAGAAAACTGCTAGAGTTTTTTGTGCTTGAAATGACAGCCCGTTCAGCAGCAAATTTACTAGAAATTACTCCTAATTCTGCCGCCTTATTTTATCGTAAGATCAGAGGGGTGATTAGCGACCATTTAGTTCAAGATGCCAATTTAGTAGATGTAAAAATCATATTAATAATGGGATTGAAAATTTTTGGAGTCAGTCTAAACGAGCACTAAGAAAATATAACGGAATTAACAAGAAATCTTTTCCGTTATCCTTGAAAGAATGTGAATTTCGGTTTAACTTTGGCACACCAAAAGAATTGCTAAAAACACTGCGATTTTGGTGTGGAATTTAGGGTTAACATAGTACAATTCCAAAGATTTTTATAACGTTCCAATAAAAAGTAAGGGGCTGTAGTAGAT
>NZ_PQVI01000107.1 GCF_002921145.1 Avibacterium endocarditidis | reverse complement strand
AATTTGTTGAATTTTTTCTGAATCTAACGGCTGATTTTGCGCCGTAATTTGCTGAATTAAGGTTAAAAATCAGCGTAATTTTGCACCGCACTTTTCACAACCATATTGGCACAATATTGCTGATACGCCAGTGTATTCACGTCCATCGCTTGTGCAAATTGCATAAAATTCACTAAGGTTAAGGGGGCATTTGTTACAACATCACTTTTTGCCAAATCCCCTGCTTGCAACAGCTGCCAGCTTTCTTCGGCTTTGCCTTGATTAATCAACTTCGCGAGCTGACCAATGGCGGAATGTTCATCAAAACGATGGCTTTGGGTTAAATGGCAAAGGTGATCGCGAATTGGATTTCCTTTCTCCATCGCAGGCAAATGTTGCCCTGTAGTTTGTTGTAAATAAGCCACAAAATCAGGGCTATATCCCTGCGCAAGAAATTTGCCTAACTCTGCCAAAATCGCCCCTGCCTCCACGGAAGCAAGCTGATCTTTATCACCTAACAAAATCAATTTAGTTTGCGGTTTTAGGGCTTGTAATAATTTCGCCATTAGGGATAAATCAATCATTGAAGATTCGTCCACCACCAGCACATCAATGAGCAAAGGGTTTTGTTTATTATGGCGTAGTGTTTCTTCATAAAAACGTACGCCAAGCAAACGGTGCAAGGTTTCAGGCTGGGTAGGAATGGCTGCAATTAAGGTTTCAGGCAAAGCTAGCTCTGCTTGCAGACGAGCTAAGGAATTGTCCATACTCTCTTTTAACCGCGCTGTGGCTTTGCCAGTCGGCGCAACCAGTTTGATGCGTAAACCTTGCTGATACAACTCCTGCAAAGCAAGTAACAAGCGTGTTACAGTGGTGGTTTTGCCTGTTCCCGGCCCACCACTGATTAAGGTGAAAGGCTGTTTCAGCGCCATTGCCACCGCAATTTCTTGCCAGTTAATTTGTGTTGGCTGTGGTGAAGCTGGAAAATATTTCTGCAAAATGGTAGCGATGGCTTGCGGATCAAAAGTGCGGTCAAAAATTGCGGAATTTTGCACCGCACTTTGTTTTTTACGTTGATTTTCTGAATGGTGTTCAGTGCGTTTAATGGCATTAGCAAAATATTCCGCCACACGATATTCATCTTGCCAAATGCGATAAAAATACAAGGCGTTAAACTGAAATACCAAAGGTGAAACCTTGCTTTTCGGCTCAGTGGTAAACGCAATATGATCCTGCAATTCTGCAATCCATTGGCTGGCTGGCAGAAAAGCGATTTGTTCATTAATACGGTTCGCGTATTCCCGTTCGCTGTAAGGCAACAAATTCTGTAGCAGATTTTCTTCAAGCAACAAACAGCTATGCCCTTGCAAATAAGAATAATTGCACAACGCAGCCAATAAAATCGCTAAATTTTGCTGATGTAAGGAATAGGGTTTGCCTTGTTGTTTTTCGGCGATCAGCCGTGCAAAATGGTAATCAGCCTCGCTAAACACGCCTTTTTCTTTCAGTTCTTTCATTAGCCCAAGCATTAAAACAATTCCTCCAAGGCTTGAATTAGCCGCCAATCTGGCTTATCAAAATAAATACCGTTTTGATCTTGCCCATTCATTCCACGCAAGAACGTGTAAATCACGCCACCAAAATCTCGCTCATATTGATAATGTGGATCGCGGCTTTGTAAATAACGGTGCAACGCCAAGGTATAAAGCAAATATTGCCAGTCATAAAAACCATGTTTCATCACTTCAGGCAACTGCGCAGGCTGATAATTTTCCAGCTGATGACCAAGCAAATTTGACTTGTAATCCAAGACATAATATTTGCCTTGATGACGAAACACGAGATCGATAAAGCCTCGCAACATTCCTTGCAAGCGCTCAAAAATCAGATTTTGCGAAGAATATGGGTGATAATCTTGCAAAGCTCGGTTAAACGCTGTGGCGTCAAAGGCTTTATTGAGTTTCAAATAAAACTGCATTTCTTTTAAGCAATCTTGTTGTTGAATTTGAGCAAGGGTTAGGTTTTCCCCTGCCAATAATGGGCTGTGATAAATGGCATTAAACCATTGTTGCAAGGTGGAAATCCATTGCTCATCAAGCTGTAACAGCTGGCATAATTTGGCAAGATTTTGCTCATCAAGGGCGGATTGTACGGTATTTTTTCTAAATAACGGTGCAAAATCGTCCCCACGCGCACGCCACTTGGCAAATCAAAAGGGCTATAACCTTGCGGATAAGCATTTTCATTTTCTTGTGGTGGCGTATTTTCTTCGCTTAAATTTGCTGTTGGCAGCACGTTGAAATCGTAATCCTTACCTTGATCAAAAACTGACGAAATTTGCCCCGCACTTTCATTTTCTGCCTGTAATTTCAATTTATTACGCTGATGCTTATGCACCATATCAGTGAAGCTGGTTACTCCCCAATGATATTCAATGTTGCCGTTAAATATGGCAGGACTAAAGATTTGATTGTGAGAAGCGGAAACTAAAGGTGCGCTTGCTTCAAGATCTTCAACACGATGAATGGCAACATTTGGCTCGCCCACTTTTTGCTGTAGGGCTTGCAATAATGAGCGGGTGTCATAGGCTTCGGATAATGTTATCTTTTCGCCAATCGTCCCTTCACTTAGGGCATAAAGCAAGCCATTCCATTTTTTCTCAAAGGATTTCGGCAGACAACACGCTACTTGGTATTTGGCGCGGGTGAGCGCCACATAAAGCAAACGCATTTCTTCTGCCAAATTTTCTTTCAAAACCAGCGCCGACTGCTGATTTTCCATATCCCACAACACTTGATCTTTTGCGTAATAGGTGGTGATGGTATCTTTGACACCTTTCGCAGGGGAGGCAATAAAGGGCAGCCACACCAAATCGTAAGCCAATCCTTTTGATTTATGAATCGTCACGATTTTCACTAAATCTCGTTCGCTTTCTAAACGAATGCTTTCTTCTAGCCGATCTGTTCCTTGGATTTGCTTTTCAAACCAACGCAATAAAGCGGCTTCGCTTTCGTTTAAGCGACTGGCTTGCTGCAACAGCTCTGCCAAGTGCAAGAAGTCGGTTAAAATACGCTCCCCTTGGCTACGCACAAGCAAGCGTTGGGTGAGTGAATTTTCTTCATTTAACAATAATTGGTGTAACATCACCAAAATGCCTTTTTGTTGCCACGTTTTTTGATAGGCAAAAAAGGCTTCCACCCAATGTTCCCACAGATTTTCATCTTGCTTAATTTGATAAATTTCCGCACTGGTTAAGCCAAATAATCGGGTGGCAATGGCGTTGAGAATGTGGCGTTCATTCAATGGGTTTAAACAAGCCTGCAAAATTAACGCCAATTCCTGTGCGGTTTCGCTGTCAAACACATTGCTTTTATCCGACAAATACACCGAAGCAATGCCTAAATTTTGCAAGGCAGTTTTAACGCTCAGCGCTTCTTTCCAACTGCGCACTAACACCGCGATATTTTTGGCTTGCAATGGCTCATCACCAAATTTTGCGTGATTTTGCACCGCACTTTTTAACCATTGTTGAATGGAAATGGCACAGGTTTCGGCAAATTGCTCTTGATTATACGCATCGCCTAAATAGCAACTTAAGGCTGGCTCATCTTGTCCGTTAAGGTTAAAGTGCGGTAGATTTTTCCCGGCTTTTACGGGCTCAAACTGAATTTCATTAAATAAAAATGGCGCGGGCTGTTCAAAATCAAAAATCCCATTGACACATTGGATTAATGCGGTGGTGGAACGCCAGTTTTCTTTCAGTGTAAAACGCTGATTGGCTTGTTGTGAAGCCTTAAAATAAGTAAAAATTCTGCGCCACGGAATTTATAAATGGATTGCTTTGGATCACCAATCATTATAAAGCCTGATTGTGGTGTTTGATTTTCAATATAAATTTTTAGAGAATATTTGGTATTGTTGGGCATCCGTATCCTGAAACTCATCAATCATTGCAAAGGGATATTGATTGCGAATCAGCGCGGCTAATTCTTGCCCATTCTCGCCACATAAGCCTTCTCGCACTAAACGCAACAAAATCATCAAAGCTTTTTTGCGTGTGATGATTTTTGTAATCAAATAATTTTTGTCGAATAGTTTGTATGGAATGGTAAAGCACAATGGGCAACGTGAGGGAAATGCCTTCCGACTGTTCAATCAGTTTTTCCGCTTGGCTTAATAAAGAATGTTGCAACGGCTCAAAATCCGTTTTCATTTTTGCCGCAATATCTTTTTCCGTAAAATAAATGAGAATATCCGGTAAGCTATAATTATCGGGATCTTCCGCCCACGCACGCATTTTCTCAAAGCGTCCTAGCATATGATCTGCACGGTAATTTTTAATTTGTGCTTTATTCTTTTCTAGAAATTCTGCGAGTTTTTGCTCATTCGCCAACCATTCTTGCTTAAATTCCTCAATCGCCTGATAGCGAGCCAATAAATGTTGTTGGAGAAATTCATCAAGAGAAAGGTCAAGCAGGCTTGGATCAGAAAGTGCCACATCAAAGGCTTCTTTGCCTAAATAAGGCCTAATTGTTTTCAGTAATTCCTGTGGTGATTTTAAGGCTTTGTAAACCCATTTCGCCACGATGACGGGCTGATGATAAAATGCTTCGCGCCAAAATTCATTGGTGAGACGTTCAAGTAATTCACTCTCATCTCTCACCAATTCCAAATTAAAATGCACGCCTGAATTAAAGGCATATTGCATTAACATACGGCGACAAAAACTGTGGATCGTGTAAATGGCGGCGGTATCCATACTTTGCTCCGCCCAGTTAAGGCGTTGAATACTTTGCGACAAATCGGGCAAGGTTTTGACAAGCTCGCCTAATAGGGGATCACCACCCGCGATGAAAACCTGCGGATCACTACTGGCTTGATATTGAAGCAATAATTGCTTGCTTTGATAAATCCTTGCTCGAATACGCTCCCGCAATTCTTGAGTTGCCATATCGGTAAAGGTAACCACCAAAATTTTATCCACGGGCAACGGCTGGTCAAAGCAATTTTCGCCCGCTTGTAGCAATAAACGAATATACAATGAAGCCATTGTGTAAGTTTTACCCGTTCCCGCGGACGCTTCGATCAGGCTAACGCCCTGCAACGGCATTGTGGCTGGATTGAGTGTTTGCGTTTTTGTCGTCATCATAAATTAAAAATTCAGTACCTTATCTGCTTCCATTGTCCAATCTGCAAGCTCAATTAATGTGCCAATTTCTACCCCATCAGCAAGTGGTGCATTGTGAATGCCACGCGCATTGGCACAAGTTTTGCATAGTTTTACCATTACCCCTTGTGCAGTGAGAATTTCGATCATTTGTTGTAAATGATAGCCCTCCGCTGGCTGTTGTTGAGCTAAACCGCCCACCACGGCGTCAGACATAAAAAATAAGCGTAATTGCACCGCACTTTTA
>NZ_PQVI01000106.1 GCF_002921145.1 Avibacterium endocarditidis | reverse complement strand
TTTTCACCGCACTTTATTTTTAGGTATAAAATGCGTTTCAAATGCTTAAACTGGTCGAACACTATCAAGCTCTAATACGCCACCAAATTCTTCACAAAGGCGTTGCAAACGTTCATCTGCTTGTAAATTTTCTCGCGCTTGATCGCTTAGCTCTTGGTAGATTTGTTTGCGATAATCCATTGGTGTGAGTTGCTGAAAATCGGTATTCACGTCCACAGAAACAGCCATATCTTGCTGATAAAATTGGCTGAGGGCATTTTGTAATTGAATACGCAGTTTTTCATTATTGAGGTGCAATTTATCTTGACGCAAGCCTAAGCGAATTTGCTTTTCATCTTGGCTTAAAATCACGCAATTCATTGCCATTTGCTTTGCCAAGCCTGAAATATCTAGTTGCTCAATAATTTCCGTCCATTTGTCCTGTGCTTTTGCCATTGTAAGCACTTTTTCTTTTAATTCTGGTGTGGTGTTTTCCAAAATGGCTTTGCGGATTTCTGACGGGCTGGCACTATCCTGCTCCTCCGCCATTGCTGGATTGCTCCAATTCCAACGGTAGTTTTCGGGCAAATTGAGATCTTCTTCCTGATCAAGATCAGGAGAAAAATCTGACGAATTTTGCACCGCACTTTCACCCACAGGCTCACTCACTAGCGGAATCATTGCCGCTGATTGAGATGGAGCTTGAGAAATAGAGGAGTGAGAAACAGACGGCTGAGAAACCTGATGAGTAGCTCGTGCCGTATTTTTTTGCTGAGTAAATTTGCGCTCTACCACAGGCAAGCTGATCTCTTGCGAATGAGAAACCGCTGGCTCTGAAATTAACTTTGCGTTATTGGCATTAGTGTTTTTTTTTTCGCTCGTTGTAGGCTTAGAAAGCTGATCTAACGCATCAAGCACATCTAAAGTAGAGTTGCTTACTGGCGAAGATGAATGACTTTGTGTGGAACGAATTGGCTGTCTAGCAGACGGCATTGTTTTGGTTTGTGGCGCTGAATTTGCTTTGATCTGTTGTGATACAACAGGCATCTCCACTAATTTTGCCGGATTTTGCACCGCACTTTGCGCAGAATGATTACGCTCATTCACTTGTTCCACTGGCTGCATAGCAGGAGCTGCTTGGATTAATTTAGGGTGGAAAGCTAAAGCACGCAATAAAATCATTTCCACACCCATTCGCTGATTTGGTGCGAAGGCAAGCTCTTTTTGTCCGTTTAAAATAATCTGATAGAAAAATTGCACATCTTCTGGTGGAAGATGTTTCGCCAAAAAGCCGATATAGCTTTCATCACTAATTTGCGCTTGTGGTAATAATTGACACATTGCAATTTTATGCAGATTTTCGGCCACCGCTTTTAGCAGTTCATTCCAATCGCTGCCTTTTTCCGCCACCGCTTGAATGGCTTTCATTAAGGCTTCACCATTGCCCTGCTGTAACGCGTACAAAATATCAATAGGCTGGCTGTCATCAAGCAAGCCGAGCATTGTATTTACCGCATCAAGACTGATGTTGCCGTTGCTCATTGCAATGGCTTGATCGGTTAAACTTAAGCTATCACGGATACTGCCTTGTGCCGCTTTAGCTAATTTTTCAATGGCAAGGGGTTCAAAGGGGATCTTTTCTTGCTGCAAAATAAAGGACAAATGATCGGCAATTTGTTGCTGATCGAGTGCTTTAAGGTGAAATTGAATACAGCGAGATAAAATGGTGATCGGCAATTTCTGCGGATCAGTGGTTGCCAGCAGGAATTTGACATATTCAGGCGGTTCTTCAAGGGTTTTCAGCAAGGCATTGAAAGAATGGCGAGAGAGCATATGCACTTCGTCAATCAAATAGACTTTATAACGCCCTTGCACCGGTTTGTATTGCACATTGTCGAGCAATTCGCGGGTGTCTTCGACCTTAGTGCGTGAAGCAGCGTCAATTTCAATGAGATCGATAAAGCGCCCTTCTTCAATGGCTTTACAATGTTCGCAAACGCCACAAGGATTGGCCGTTACGCCTTCAACGCAATTTAACCCTTTCGCAAATAAACGAGCAATAGAGGTTTTCCCCACGCCACGCGTACCGGAAAAAAGATAGGCGTGGTGCAGGCGATTTTCATTTAGTCCGTTAGCAAGTGCGGTAAGAACAGGTTTCTGCCCTACCACATCGGAGAACTTTTGCGGTCGCCATTTTCTTGCTAAAACTTGATAACTCATTCCTTGCTCGCTTAGGATAAATTAGTGGCCTTCAAAATTCACTAATGAGAACGGGGTTACCCCTAAATTGCGTAAGCGTTGTTCGCCGCCAAGTTCTGGCAAATTAATCACGAACGCCGCATTTTTCACTTCACCACCAAGACGTTCAACCAACTTCACGGTGGCTTCAACCGTTCCGCCTGTGGCTAATAAATCGTCAATAATCAATACGTTATCGCCCGATTGAATAGAAT
The DNA here is from genome assembly GCF_002921145.1 of Avibacterium endocarditidis. GTDB lineage: Bacteria > Pseudomonadota > Gammaproteobacteria > Enterobacterales > Pasteurellaceae > Avibacterium > Avibacterium endocarditidis. Next base: position 11,027 of record NZ_PQVI01000106.1, on the reverse strand, counting down.
CTGTGTGAATTTCTAAGGTGTCTTGCCCATATTCTAACTGATAGGATTGCGCAATGGTTTCACGCGGCAATTTCCCCGGTTTACGCACTAATACAAAAGGAATATCTAAGGCTAATGCCACTGGCGCACCAAAAATAAAGCCACGGCTTTCTGTGCCGATAACTTTGGTGATGCCTTTGTCTTTGTATTGTGCCACGATTAAATCAATGGTCGCCTTGAACGCCGCTGGGGTTTCCACAAGGCTTGTAATATCACGAAAGATAATGCCTTCTTTCGGGTAGTTTGGAATGGATTTGATCGATGATTTAATCAGTTCTAATTGTTTGTTCATTTTATTACCTAAAGTGCGGTCAAATTTTCGACCGTTTTGCATAAAAAAGAGCGGCACGCATATTACCACAGATTATTAAATTTAACGATAAATATCCGCACCATCTTTTCGGGTTTTTAATAAACGCAAAATCCACACATACTGCTCTGGCGTTGGGGTAACAAATTGCTCAATTTCTTTGTTCATTTCCCGTGCCATTTGTGCAGGCTCTTCGCTAATTGGCATTGGTGGGTGAATTTCCATTTCATATTTACCACGCTCTGCGTTATAGCGCGGAAACATTGGGATCACCACAGCTTTTGCCAATTTTGCCATTTTATTCAAGCCCGGCAAGGTGGCCTTATAAGTGGCAAAAAAATCTGCATATTCACTTAATTCTTCGCCATAATCTTCATCAGGCAAATAATACCCCATTTCGCCTTTTTTTACTGCATTAAGAAAAGGTTTTATGCCATTTTGTCGAGCGTGCATTTTGCCACCAAAACGCTGGCGTGTCATCGTCCACAGCCAATCGACCAATGGGTTACGGTGGGGATTATACATTGATGTCATTGGCATTCCGTAAGTATGCAAAATGATCCCCGAGGCATCAATCGCCCAGCCGTGCGGCACCATTAAAATAATATTATGCCCCGCTGCTTTAGCTTGCTGAATATATTCAAGGCCGATAAATTCACTGCGTTGTTGTAGATGTTTTTTTGAACGCAACGCAATTTCACCAATGCCCAGCATCACTTGGCTGACGGTGATAAACATCTCATCAATTACTTTTTCGCTCTGCTGTTCTGTCCAATCAGGAAAACAATATTGCAAATTTACCCTTGCGCGATGACGTTGTTTTTTCGCTTTTTGTCCAACGAGCAAGCCTATTTTCGCCGCGATCTTATCCCTTAAGCGAAAAGGCACAAAAGCGAATAGTGCCAAGGCAAAAATACCAAGCCAAACGCCCCAATATTTTGGCAATAAAAACGCCCATTGCCATTTGGGTTCATAGCCCACGCGAGCGGTTAAGCGTACATCATCATTTTGTTGTGTCATAAAACCTCAACTAACCGAACCAGCCTTGATCATAAGCCATTTTGGCAGTCATAATAAAAGACATTATCACCACCATCGGGCGAATTAACTGTTTGCCTTTGCTTAGCACCATTTTCGCGCCTAAATTTGCGCCGATAATTTGTCCTAACATCATTACCAGCCCAGCTTCCCACCAAATTTGTCCACCAATAAGAAATAACAAAAGTGCGGCAATATTTGAGGTGAAATTTAGCACTTTGGCGTGAGCTGTGGCCTTCGCAAGATTAAAACCAAGCAACGTAACAAAAACTAAACTTAGTAATGAGCCTGTTCCCGGCCCGAAGAAACCGTCATAAAAACCAATTCCAAATCCTGCACTAAAGGCAAAAGTGGCGTAAGAAATGCGTTTATGCCGATCTTCATCACCTAAATTTGGGGTGAATAAAAATACAAGCCAATGGCTAGCACTAAAAATGGAATGACTTTTTTAATCAACGCACTATCCACTAACTGAATAAGGATCGTGCCAAGCACTGCGCCGATAAAGGTCATTAGCACGAGCAGCCAAATTTCTTTTAAATCCACCGCTCTTTTGCGTAAAAAATAAAAGCTCGCGGAAAATGAGCCGCCGCAGGCCTGCAGTTTGTTCGTGCCTAATGCCATTGCAGGGGGAACGCCTGTCATCAATAAGGCAGGAATAGTGATTAAACCGCCACCGCCAGCAATTGCGTCAATAAATCCTGCAATAAATGCCACTAAAAATAATAACGCAATGAGATTTAGGCTGATTTCCATTTTTCGCTCCTATTTTCGCTCTTATCTTGATACGCTAAGGCTTATTCCAACCATTCGCTTTGGTTTGGCGCGTGGCTTACTTGCTGGCATAAAAATGGTTCAGGTGGACGCGCTTTGGGTTTGCTTGTTCCTGTTGAAGGTTTCGCTGGCTTAAACCAAGAATATAGCTCATCACCACAGCCCTCGCCTGCTGGGACGGGCGCTTGATTTTCGCAGTAAGTCGCACCTTTCGGGCAAGTTAAGCGAACGTGAAAATGGGAATCGTGTCCAAACCACGGACGAATTTTTTGCAACCAACTGCGATCGCCGCGCACCGTTTGGCATAATTTCAATTTAATTGCAGGATTAACGAAAATACGCGCCACTTGCTTATCTTGCGCCGCTAAACGAATTAAATTGGCGTGATTGTCATTCCATACGGAATCATCAACACGTTGCGCTTTGCGATCCACCACTAACAAGCCCATTCCCGCTGGATTTTGTGCATCTTTATCGGATAAACGCCCTAAGCGTAACCAAATATCTGCGTCCAAGCCCATTTGGTGGCTGGCGTGTCCCGTTAAAAAGCGTCCGCCCCCCGGCATTGCGATATCGCCGATAAGCATTGTTGGAATGCCTGCTGATTTAGCTTTTTTGCCTAAACGTTGCAAATAGGCAATCATATCTGGGTGTCCGTAATAGCGATTTTTGCTGGTACGGATCACTTGATAACCCTCGCCATTAAAAGGCAAAGGTTGCGCGCCGATAATACAGCCATTGCTATAAGATCCCACTGGGGTTGGCTCGCCTGCAATAGGGCGTTTGACTTTCTGCCAATATTCAGGGCCTGCCATTGCGCTGCTCGCAGAAAAAATTCCGCAAAAAAGCACCGCACTTAATAATTTGGTTAAATTTTTCATTTACATTGTGCCTTAAATCTTAATAGGTGATCGAGTAAAACAATGGCGGTCATTGCTTCCGCGATTGGCACGGCGCGAATGCCAACACAAGGATCGTGGCGACCTTTGGTGATCACTTCCACGGGTTCATTGTTAAGATTGACCGAACGCCCTGCAATGGTAATGCTCGAAGTAGGCTTTAACGCAATGGTCGCAATAATCGGTTGGCCCGAGCTAATGCCGCCTAAAATTCCCCCTGCGTGGTTAGAACAAAAACCTGCTGGCGTCATTTCGTCACGATGCTGTGTGCCTTTTTGCTCCACCACCGCAAAGCCATCACCAATTTCCACGCCTTTCACTGCATTAATGCCCATTAACGCGTGTGCCAAATCCGCATCAAGGCGATCGAAAACTGGTTCACCTAAGCCTACTGGCACATTTTCTGCCACCACGGTTAATTTAGCGCCGATGGAATTGCCTTCTTTTTTTAACTCACGGATTAATTCATCAAATTTTTCCACCGCACTTGGATCGGGGCAGAAAAATGGGTTGCTGTTTACTTGCTGCCAGTCAATTTGAGCAATGTTTTCTACCGTTTTCGGATCAATTTTCACTGAGCCAATTTGCGAAAGATAACCACGCACTTCAATGCCAAAATGTTCACGCAGATATTTTTTCGCGATTGCCCCAGCGGCCACACGCATTGCTGTTTCGCGAGCGGAAGAACGTCCACCACCACGATAATCACGCAAGCCGTATTTTTGTTGGTAAGTATAATCAGCGTGACCGGGGCGGAAACGATCTTTGATTTCACCATAATCTTGCGAGCGTTGATCGGCATTTTTGATGATCATTCCAATGCTCGTGCCTGTGGTTTTCCCTTCAAATACCCCTGAGAGAATTTGCACTTCGTCATCTTCCCGTCTTGGTGTGGTGTAACGTGAAGTACCGGGTTTACGGCGATCCAAATCTGGCTGAATGTCCTGTTCTGAAAGTTCAAGCTCCGGTGGTACGCCGTCCACAATACAGCCCAAGGCAACGCCGTGGGATTCACCAAAGGTGGTTACGCGAAAAAGTTGTCCAATACTGTTTCCTGCCATTATTTTTCCTTATTTATTCCTTATGATTTCGCTAAATTTTCTGACACGATTTTTATTTCTTGCGATGTGGTTGGATTTTTAATGAACACATCAAGCTGATTGAAGGCAATTTCCACATTATGCGCGGCAAATAGCTCATCAATACGGCGATTCACATAATCGATGGTTCGGGTGCGTTCATTTAGGTTACCCACATAAACACGCAGTTCGTGATCCAAGGTACTTGCGCCAAAAGTTAAGAAGTATGCCACAGGCTCTGGATCTTTCAAAACATATTCACATTCATCAGCGGCTTGCAATAATAAACGTTTCACTAATTCTAAATCTGAGCCATAAGCCACGCCTACGCTTAACACCACGCGCGTCATTGAATCAGTCAATGCCCAGTTGATCAAGCGTTCTGTTACGAAAGCTTTATTTGGCACGATCACTTCTTTTTTATCAAAATCGATCAAGGTGGTAGAACGAATACGGATTTTCGATACCGTGCCTGAATATTCACCAATGGTTACCACATCGCCAATCCGCACCGGGCGTTCAAATAAGATGATAATCCCCGAAATAAAGTTGGCGAAAATTTCTTGTAAACCGAAACCTAAACCTACCGAAAGTGCGGCAAATAACCATTGCAATTTTGACCACGACATTCCTAACACGGAAAACGCTGCGCCGCCGCCAATAGCAATAATAAAATAGGTCAGCAAGGTGGTGATGGTATAAGGCGTTCCTTGCGAAAAACTCATTCGTGAAAATACTAAAACTTCAAGCAAGCCGCCAATATTTTTCACTAACGCATAAGTACCGATGATAATAATCAAAGCAAATATAAATTCAGTAAGGTGATGGATTCGCTCACCGTGCCAGTTTCTGTTACCACCTGTTGTTGCCACAAGGTTACCCCTTCTAAATAATAGGCAACGGTGATGAGATCAGACCACACCCAATAAAATAAGCCAAATAAGGCTAGCCATAATAAGAGATCCACCACGCTTTTCACTTGGCTTTTCACTTGCGAAATAGCTAAGCTTTCTTCGCGTGAATAATCAGAGTTCAGATCATTATTATTGTCTTCTTTTTGCGCTTGTTGTGCTTGAATTTTCTCTTGTAAGCGTCGGTAGGCAAGCCGTCTTGCCGATACAGTAAAGCCACGATACACCACATCGCGCGCAATCATCCAAATTACCAACACAAAATAAGAGGAGATCAAATGTTCCATCAAATTCAGTGCGGTGTAATAGTAACCCATTACGATCAACACGATTAATGCGATCGGTGCGATCACTAATACAATGCGTGAAAACTTGAATAAATAGCTCCGCTCTCCCGCTTGTTCTTGGGTTTTCTGATAAATGCTTACTGCATAGCGTAAACGTGGCCCTACGATGAAAAGAGAAATCACTAAAATTGAGATGGTTAGCACTTCACCAATAACATCATTGGTAATTCCTGCATCTAAATTCGTAAAAATAGATGCATTCAGCCATAACGCATAAATCCAAACAGAACGTTTAGAAACAGAATAAAACAGCTGCACATTAGATTGCGGCATATTAAAGTGGCGATAGGCTAATCCATTAGGACGGAGCATTGCCAAGATAAAAGCAAAAATAGCCAATACCCCGCCATTCTGAAAGACCACACCCAAAATGGTTCTGGCTTCTCAAAACAGATCGAGGCAATCAGAATTAAGGCTGACAAGAAAATGAAGGTAGAACGCAAGCATAAAATTAGCGTCCAAAAAATCGCTTCTGGTGTATAACGTTGTCGCTCGCCTTTTAACGTGTTGATCTTACTATTGATATAAGCCAAACGTTGAGTGATTTTCTCTTTTCGCCATTGAATAAGTGCGGTGAAAATCATTAATAAAATAACTAACACTGCGGTTGGCAGCAAGTTGTCTTTCCAGTTAGAAAAATTGATTAAACGCTTAATATCTTGCAACTGATATTTCACTTTTGGCAAGAAATTGGTAAACCAATCCATATCCAACGGCGGATTACTTCTCACCCAGAAACTTTGCTGTTGTAATTTTCCCTGCAAGGCATCACTAATTGCGGTAACCTGTTGCTGATTTAATTCAATATTAATGGCTAAATTTAGCTGATTATTCAAATTCGTAATAGAATCTGATAATAATTTACGCCGCTCTTGCAAAATTGTCGTAAGCTGGCTTTTTTCATCATCAGTTAAATGGGTATTCGTGCTTTTTTCTAAATTAGAAATATAACTTTGGGTATCGTATAAATTATCCCGCAACTCTGTTAAATCAAAAATCTGTACGCGTAAATCGGTGATTTGTTTTGGCAAACCACGGATCATTTGATCCTGTGGTAACAGTTGTTTTTGCTTATTAATAATGCGCGAAAGCACCAATGTGCCTTGCAACGCACTAATTTGTTCATTAATGTTCCGTTCTGTTTGTTGCAAATTATCCAGCACGCTCTTTATTCTCAAACTATCTTGTGATAGTGCATTTAGCTGAGCGGTTTGTTTCACCAAATCTTGGCTAATTCGCACATTTTGGTTTTGCTGTTCTACAATAATGGGATTGCTATCTTGTACATTCGTTTGCGATTGCTTTAACTGTTCTGCTTGTTGGCGAGTTTCTTGCAAATTCTTTTCATTAATCACCTCTTGCAACATAGAAAGCTTAGTTTGCAACTGTTGTTGCATCAAATTTTTTTGCTCTAATTGGATTGTATAAAGCGAGGTAAGATCATTGTTGCCCTGCAACAACATTTGGTTATAGGTGTTTTGTAAACCGATCAAGACCAGTTCAGTTTCTAATTTCGTTTTTTCAACCGAATCTGCTGCTGTAATGCCAAATAGCAATTTATCAATTTCTTGTGAACGAATTAAATTTGCACTCAAGGCAGACTGCGCACGCTCTGGTGCAGCTCGCTGACTTACTAACTGCGCATTAATTGCTAGCAAATCCGTCTGGATTTGTTGCAAATTTTGTTGCGTGGCAATAGATTGCGTTTGTAAATCGGTAAGTGATAATTTCTCGAAATCTTGTAACGTAACAGGAGCGGCATTTTTTAATTTATCCACCGCAACTTGTAAATCTGCAACCTGTTTCGGGGCGTTATCCACCAATTTACTTAAAGCAGCGTTATCGGCTTTTTGCTTTTCAATATTTCCAAGCAAAGTGAGCGTTTCCTCTAGGTTTTGCACCAAGATTTTATTATTCACATCACTTTGATCTGACTCTTTCGCCGCAGCAAGCTGTGTTTGAATATCCGCTTCTTTTGGTAACGCCGCCCAACTTGCAGAAGCCCAAATCAAGGACAGAAAAAAGATCGCAAAATACGCTCAATCAGTTTCATTTTATTTTCCTAGTAATTCTTTTAACGCCATTTTTAACGCATTGCGTGAAATTTTAATTGTTCCCTGTTGCTGGCATTGTGCCACATCTAGCGGAAAATAGTGTATGGGTTGCTTAAATTTTTCTAATCTTGTGGCAAGCCAAATGCGTAAATTTTCCACCGCACTTTGGCTAAATCCATTAGCAAACTCAACCATTGCTGCAGGTCGCTGACCAAATTCACTGTCCTCCACTGGCAAGATAAACACTTGTTTTATTTCAGGATAATGCAAGATTATCCGTTCAATCTCTTCAGGCTGAATGTTCTCACCGCCTGAAATAAACATATTGTCTAAACGCCCTAAAATGCGTAACTCGCCATTTTTCCATTCGCCTAGATCTTTGGTATGAAGCCAGCCGTCTTGTTGCACTAAGGGGAATATTTCGCCCTGTTGCCAATAGCCTAGCCCTAAGCCTGCGCCACGCAAACAAATTTCACCATCAATGAGTTCAAGTTCTCGCCCTTTAAGTGGCAAGCCCACACCATTATATTGATCGCTTTTTTTCGCGCAAACCGTGGACGCCATTTCCGTCATTCCATAGCCTGAATAACAAGTCAGCTGATATTGCGCGGCTTGTTGTGTTAAAGCAAGGGGAATATGGCTACCGCCCAATAAAATATGTTGCGTTTGAATAGTTTGTTCAGGGCGTTGTTGTAAATAAGCGATAAACCGTTGCAATTGGGTTGGCACAAGGGAAAGATGAGAAACGCTAGCCGCTTCCGTATAAAAATCTTCATTTGGTAAATGCAGCCTTGCCCCTGCGTACAGCCAGCGCCACACAATGCCTTGGCCCGAAACGTGATATAAAGGCAAAGAAAGCAACCACGCATTTTCAGCCCCAAACGCCATTAACTCACACACGCCTTGCGCATTATCCAAATGCCCTTGTACAGTATGCACCACGGCTTTAGGGTTGCCCGTTGAACCTGATGTGAGCGTCATTGTAGCTGGGCGGTTGGGATCGTAATCCACCATTGCCTGTTCTTTTAATGCGGAAAAAAAATGTGGCAAGTCCGATGAAATCAAAAGTGCGGTGCAATTTTGCAACGTTTTTTCGCCCTTAGGATCGTAATAAAACGGCACTGCTGCATTTTCACATAATTGCGTGATCTTTTCTGCGGGAAAGGCAGGATTAATCCCCAGCACTCTTGCACCAAGCTGAATCCCTGCCAAATAGGCAAGCAATAAGGCAAAACTATTTTTTCCGCACAATGCGATGCCATCGCCAGCGTTTACCCCTTGCTGAGAAAACGCATAAGCCACAGCATTAATTTTTTCGCTAAGTTGTCGCCAAGAAAAAAGTTCGCCTTGCTCATTACGCAAGGCTACTTTGTGTTGATAATCAGGCTGAGCGGCATAATGTTGCCAAAGATATGTCATTGTAATGCCAATTAATTTGCAGTGAAAAACGACCGCACTTCTTCTATTAATTCTTCTGGCAAGTGCATTGATTGCATCGCCCCTTCCAGCATTAACATCTTGCGCCCGCTGTTCGTATTGGTGATCACCCAATATGGTGTATCAGGGATTTGTTTTGGCTTAGTGTGATTACCCGCCATTAATAACGTACCTTCATCACGTGCAAAATAAACCCGCGTACGGCCTTGTAAGGATTCCGTAGCCTGCGCAAAACTTTCTGGATTGGTGCGATACAGCACACGTAAAATAGCTAAGAAACGTACCACTGCTTTGCTTTCTTGCTGGAAATCGGCAGACTGGAGCAACTCACGAACTTTCCCTACCACTTTTTGGATTGATTCTTGTGGCTGTTTTCTTCTTGTTACTTTTTCTTGCGTTACAGGCTTTTCTTCATTTTTCTCTTTAGATGAAGGTGTATTAGGCATTTCCACCACTGATTGCTTATTGGCGGAAATCGCTGGCTCAGAAGAAAGCCCATTGTCCGCACGCACGCTGGGGAAATTGAGTAAACGGCGTAAAATATCAGACGCACTTTCCCCAATGGATTGTGTGTTACTTGCAATGTACTGATAGAGTTCTTCATCTACTTCAATAATTTTCATTTTTTCACTCCAGTTGCTTGATCTCTTTACGCTTTTGCAACATTATAGCGATTTATTTCCAAATACTCACGCAAAAATTATGTCGCAAACACAATTACTCAATTTTCAATTTCATCAATTAAAACAACCTACTAGCAACCCTACCTTAGTTTTTATTCACGGCTTATTTGGCGATATGAATAATTTAGGGGTGATCGCACGTGCTTTTTCGGAACATTACCCTATTTTACGTGTAGATTTACGCAATCACGGACAGAGTTTTCATTCTGAATCAATGAATTATGAATTAATGGCAGAAGATCTATTGGCGACCATTGAACATTTAGAGCTAAAAAAAGTGATCTTAATCGGCCATTCTATGGGCGGAAAAACCGCAATGAAAGCCGCCGCACTTCGCCCTGATTTAGTGGAAAAATTGATCATTATTGATATTGCACCCGTGAAATATGGCGAACACGGCCACGATAGTATTTTTGCTGGATTATTTGCGGTTAAAGCCGCGCAACCTGAAACTCGCCAACAGGCCAAACCAATTTTAAGCCAACATATCCCGCAAGAAAGCATTCAGCAATTTATGCTGAAATCTTTTGATGGCCAATCAGCGGAAAAATTTCGCTTTAATTTAACCGCACTTAAACAAAATTATGCCAATATTATGGATTGGCAAACTTGTTTTTACCCCAACCCTACCCTATTTATTAAAGGTGGGCAGTCGGATTATATTCAGCCAGAATATAGTGAGCAGATTTTAGCACAATTTCCGCAAGCCACGTCCTTTACCATTAACGGCAGCGGACATTGGGTACACGCGGAAAAACCAGAAGCTATTATTCGCATTATTCAGCGTTTTTTAGATAGCCAATGACAATCTCACCAATCAAAGGTTGAGGGTTTTAATCAACTATGAATTGTGATATAGTTCGCGGTCATTAGTAGTTGTAGCTTATCATTCTCAATTAGCTACATTTTAACCAGTTCAGTGATTTGAAAAATGGCAAAACAAGATGCAGATTGCATAACCTTAGATCTGTTTGCTAACACACCCAAAGTGGGACGCCCAAAAACAAATCCGCTGACCAGAGAACAGCAGCTCCGTATCAACAAACGCAACCAGCTTAAACGGGATAAATCCTGCGGGTTAAAGCGTGTTGAATTAAAATTACATACGGACATTGTTCAACAATTAGAAGATTTAGCGTCTGTACAGCGTGTTAGTCGTTCAGAGTTAATCGTAACGATTTTACAAGAATATTTTAAATTTCAAGAACATAGGAAATAAAAATGGCTATCGTTGGTTTATTTTATGGTAGTGACACGGGCAATACTGAAAACATTGCACGAATGATTCAAAAACAATTAGGCTCAGAAGTGGTGGATATTCGTGATATCGCCAAAAGCACAAAAGAAGATATCGAAGCCTATGACTTTTTAATGATTGGTATCCCAACTTGGTACTATGGCGAAGCACAGTGCGACTGGGACGATTTTTTCCCAACCTTAGAAGAAATTGACTTCA
>NZ_PQVI01000105.1 GCF_002921145.1 Avibacterium endocarditidis | reverse complement strand
TTTCATCTAGTTCAATTTCACATGCAAAAATGTCATTGGAATCTTGAGCCAAATGGGGTAGCTAATCACCTCCTTGATTTTACAATGAGTTATCTTCATTTTTATAGACTAACATAACTGCTAATCTAATACAGCCCTAAAATTAATCTACCCTAATGTGACTTTGAACAGGTTTTATGTTATGATAAACTAAGTAAGTTTAATAGTTTCACTTTCTTATCATGTATGACTGAACGCTTTAAACATAAAGTTATTGCATATCACAGTTTTGAGTTCAGAAGAGAAAAGTAGAGAGTTAATTACTTAAAATTATATAAAATATGAGTTTAATTTTTACTGTTTACCATACTTGTCATTTAGAGGGATCGTTAATTTCTATATTTGAGAATTCACCGTACAGGTGTATTACCACAACTCCACAATGGTTAGGAAATGGATATTACTTTTGGACTGATAGTGAATTCTTTGCTCATAAATGGGGATTACTAAAAGATAAATATCCTAAAGGATATGCTATTACTGAGTATTTGGTTGATATTCCTAAGGATTCATTTTTAGATCTAGTTGGTAATGTGAAAGATCAACTTTTTTTGTGAAACAAATACAAATATATGCTGAACGAATGGGGAGAGAGTTAGGTTCTAAATCAGATGCTAGAAATATTCCTATATCTAAGGTTTTAGATCACTTTCGCGTAATATCTAAAGATGATCAACATAAATTTAGATACGATGCAGTAAAAGCTATGGACTATAGTAGCACAGATACTTATTTATATAAATTTACAGAAGAAAAAAACAAAGAGAGTTAATTCCAATACCTTCTAGACAACAACTATTTTTGAATGATCTACGTTTCCTAAAAAAATAAAAAACTACTATTTTGTGCGAAAAGAATAGAAGTTGGAAAGTATAAAAGTATTTTTATAAGTAATAAAGAACAATTCATCTTTAATTATAAAGGTAACTAAAATGAATGATAAATACAATGCGTTACAAAATACTACTGATTGGATTGTTAACTCATCATCAGAAGAATTTATGTCAACATTCAAAACTCTAAATGATAACTACTCAGGAATGACGATTGGTGAGTTTATTGATTATTTCATTGAACAGTCAGAAAGTAATTGTGTTGAGTATGATATTATTACTACTGAAAACTTCATTTTCGGGTTAGAAGAGCTGATGGTAGATAAACAATATGAATGGCGAAATATTTTTTTCCAGAAAAAGCTTATGTAGGTAATATAGAGTTTGTTGATATTAGAAATATAAAACTAATTGATAGAGAACAGGAATGTACTGATTTATATGATGCAGCAAATGATAATATTTATGATTATTCTTTAGCTGCATAATTTAAGAAAAGAGGTAATAAATGTTTAACAAACCAATTTCCTTACAGTTAAAACACTTTAATGTTCAAGAATTGTATTTAACTAAAATAAAAGATGAATTAAACCAAAATGAAAATGGTTTTTCATTAGGCGTTGCTATTGGTATTCTTGATGAAATTGATGATTTACAAAATGCACAACATTTTGCTGTGACATTTAAATCTGAATTTCAGATTAAAGAAGGGTTTATATTAAAAGTTGAATATCAATCAATTTTTGAAACTGATACTCCTATTGATGAGGAAGTAAAGAAAAGTAAGTTTCTTACGGTAAATGCTCCAGCTATTGCTTTTCCATTCTTTAGAGCATTTATAGCTACATTTTTAACTAATTCAGGTTTTGAACCAATAATACTACCATCCATTAATTTTATGAAGTTAAGTGAACAAAATGGGTAGTTATTTTTATATCTAAAGGGATTCTAATAAGGAACTTGACAAGCTGTATTTAATACAAATTTGTAAGGCATAGCTTTCCAGTAAATTATGCAACTAGCCAAAATGTAACTTTATTCAACCATCAATCAGCACACATTAATAGGTGCGTAGCGAATATTTAGGTAGCGGAAAAATTCATTTGATGAATCTCTCTTGTTTTAATATTTACGATTTACCTTATTAAAAAAATGATCCTTTCATAAATTCCTTATGAGTAATGGTATTTGAGACGTAAACGCTTTGAGTCGATTTGGATTTTCTGATGGCTGGTCTTTTGTGTCTAGCGTTTAGCAAATCTTGAATACCTTTTTCACTTAACTGAAGAAGCTTTTCATCTTTTAAAAGCTCATCGTTTGGGGAATCTCGATAATACCTATAATGTCAGCTGTTGGCATTGTGGCATCCGCTACGAAGCCTATTTTCTTCCTTCTAGCAAGTAATGGCAGTGCAAACATTGCCAGAATCGTTTTTCGAACAAAAGTGGAACGATTTTTCAGAACGCCAAACTTTCCCTAAAAAAAGTTATTGGAAGCCATTTACTGTTTTGTGATTAAAAGTAAGGGTATTTCTTCTATTGAGTTTTCATACTTCCTTAACGTGCAATATAAGACCTTGTTGGCGTTGTTGTATAAACTTCGTGAAGCGATTGAAAAGACACAAGATATTAGTAAAAATATCGTTCTATAGATGGTATCACGAAGAACCTTGTGGAATTCTTCTTTTTACCAGATTCAGACGAATGATTATGGGTTTTTATCATAAGATGGGAATAACTATATATTGCACTACACCCATGAAGCCACATGTTGTGAGATACAAATAAAGGCAAATTCGACAACGTACTAAAACGTTGCTTGAACACTAAACCATCACGTGATTTAGCAGACTACTGGCAGAGAAATAAGAAAAGCTTACAAAATTTGGATTGGAAAGTTTGTGTTTAGAAGCATCAAACGATAACCAGTATTTAGCTGTTGCCTAAATAATTCAAAAAAACACAAGGAATTCCAATGGAAACAATGACACACTTGTCACTCAACGTGGATTTAAAAAAGATGGACTACGAGTCTTTCAAAAACCTTTATGCGTGAACCTGGCTCAGAGGTATTCGAATGTCAAAGATTATGCTTACTTACTGTTCTTTCTCAATTTAGGACAGTTAGTAAAAGTCGTTAGTACTTTACCTCGTCACTCACTTGTCTTTTATGGTGCGTATGAAATTGCTGATAACCAAGCTATCGTTGCCATCTTTGGAATACAATTTACTTATGAAATGTTTGAAACGGAGGGCGGCATACCGTATCAAATGATCTGTATTATCTGTGTAGTGTTGCCTGAGATAAAGTTTATCTACATTGCCCGACCATCTCACTCAACCTGAATATGCTGCACTTTTTGAACAAGCTTATCCTACAATGATGGAGTAAATGCTATTAAGGACATAGAGATAAACTCTCTAGAAGAAAATGGAAAAATAAACGCAAGAGTATAGAATACGCAATAGAAAAATAATGCCCTTATAAAAATAAGGGCTTTTTTATGTGAATTTAGTCAATTTTCAGACTTTGTGAAGATGCTACATAATACAGAAATTTTCCACCGCACTTATATTTTAATGAATTACTTCACTTCAGCCAAAATTCTGGTGAGTAATTGCCAGTAGGTTTGTACGGCGGGGATATGCACTTTTTCATCAGGGGAATGAGCATTGATAATAGTTGGGCCGATAGAAACTACGTCTAAATTAGGGTAGATTTTTTTCAGCAAGCCACATTCTAACCCTGCGTGAATCACTTTTATTTCAGGTTGATGGCCTAAAATCTCCGCGTAAATTTGGCTGGTTAAGGCTAAGATTTTGCTGTCTGGGTGAGGTTCCCAACCTGGGTAATTGCCAGCGAAATTGACGCTTGCGCCACAAAGTGCGGTCAAAGATTTCAGCATTTCTTGCACATAATATTTGCCGCTTTCAATTAATGAGCGAATTAAAATTGTGGCGTTCACTTGGTTGTCTGAGGTTTTTAGCACGCCTAAACTGAGTGAGGTTTCCACTACATTTTCTACTGCATCACTGTAACGAATCACGCCGTTTGGTAAGGCATTAAATAGGTTGATTACGTTATTTTGTGAATGGCTATCAAAAATATGTGCTGGTTTTTCAACAGGTTGTAAGAACAAGCTCAGATTGGGTTCGGCAATGGCTAATTCTGTTTTTAATAAAACTTCAAAATTTTCCACCGCACTTTGTAATGGGGCAACATCACCGTCAATAGATAGGGTAATAAAGGCTTCACGGGGAATGGCATTGCGAACAGAACCACCATTGATTTGGCTGATGGCAAATTCAATGTGCGAATAATGTTGATTGAGATGAGCAAGGAAACGCACAAGGGTTTTGATCGCATTCACACGTCCCGTATGAATATCCACGCCAGAATGTCCGCCTCTCAAGCCTTTTAACACGAGCTGATAGCTGTTCGCGTAAGGGTTGGCGATTTGTTGTACAGGAATGGTTAAATCGGCATTGATGCCACCCGCACAGCCAATATAAATTTCGCCGTTTTCTTCGGTGTCGGTGTTGATCATTAGCTGGCTTTTCAACCAATTTGGACGCAAACCAATCGCCCCTTCCATTCCTTGCTCTTCGGTCATTGTGAGCAACACTTCTAACTCTGGGTGAGCAAGATTTTCATCTTCTAATGCGGCAAGGGCAGAAGCCAAGCCGATACCGTTATCCGCCCCTAAGGTTGTGCCTTTGGCAGTTACCCATTCGCCCTCAATATAGGGTTGGATTGGGTCGGTTTGGAAATTGTGTGGCGTGTCTTCATTCGCCTGAGGTACCATATCAAGGTGAGCTTGTAGCACCACTGACGGGCGGTTTTCCATTCCCTTCGTGGCTGGTTTGCGGATTAAAATATTGCCGACTTCATCACGTTCGACAAAAAACTGTTTTTCTTTCGCCCAATTTACGATGAAATTAGCCAGTGCTTCTTCGTGATAAGAGGGGTGAGGAATGGCACAAATTTGATCGAACCATTTCCACAACAAGGTAGGTTGAAGTTGTTGGATTTCAGACATAGTTTTTTCCTCAAATGAAAAAAATTCATCAAAATAATAGCATAAAAATTGGTTTCAAGTTATCCTAACGCAATTTTATTTATTGGGCGGTTTCCGCTCCTTTCTTAAGTTAAGGTGAGTTATGAGTGAAAAATATGTTGTGACTTGGGATATGTTCCATATGCACGCACGCAAATTATCTGAACGTTTATTGCCAGCATCACAATGGAAAGGCATTATTGCAGTGAGCCGTGGGGGATTGTTTCCTGCTGCGGTATTGGCGCGTGAATTGAGCATTCGCCACGTTGAAACTGTGTGTATCGCAAGCTACGATCATAATCAGCAAGGCGAATTAAATGTTTTACACGCTGCGCAAGTGCCTAACGGCGGCGAAGGCTTTATCGTGGTCGATGATTAGTGGATACTGGCAACACAGCGCGTGCCATTCGTGAACTTTATCCAAATGCCCGTTTTGTAACGGTTTTGCAAAACCGGCAGGGGCGGATTTAGTGGACGATTATGTAATCGATATTCCACAAAACACTTGGATTGAACAGCCTTGGGATATGGGCATCACTTTCGTTCCACCATTGGCGAGAAAATAATTTGTGATAAACGCTGGGCTTGCCAGCGTTTTTTATAGAAGTTAAAAGATGAGTGCGTTTAATCATTATCTGGAAATGCAAGAGCATTTTCTTTATGTGCCTTATTACCATCACCACCGCCGTGTGCGCGTGTTGCTGCCAAAAGATTATCACAACGAACCTTGGCAGCATTACCCTGTGCTTTATATGCACGATGGGCAAAATGTGTTTTATAGCAAAGAATCCTATTCGGGCCATTCGTGGAAAATTATTCCTACCATTAAGCATTATCAACATTTGCCGAAACTCATTATTGTCGGCATTGATAATGCAGGGGCGGAACGGCTGAACGAATATGCCCCTTGGCGGACGGATGTGGGCAATAACGATGACGTGCGCAATGTGGGCGGACGTGGTGCGGAATATGCGCAATGGGTGGTTAATGAGGTTAAAACATTTATCGATAAAACCTACCGCACTTTGCCAAATGCAGAAAACACCTTGCTTGCTGGTAGCTCAATGGGTGGCATTATCACCGCTTATATGGGCGCGGCGTATCCGCACATTTTTGGACACTTGGGCGTGTTTTCCCTTGCATCTTGGTTTAGTGAGCCTGCGTTTATGCACTTTATTCATCATCACCCTTTACAACCACAAAGCCGTGTATTTATCCAAGTTGGTACAAATGAAGGCGATGAAATGGATTCACAATTTATTTCTAATATGAACCAAGCCTACATTGATTGCACCCTGCGTTATTATCAGGCTTTGTTACGCACAGGGCAGCCGCTCGACCATATCCGTTTACGCATTATGGCAAACGAAATCCACCACGAAATGCACTGGGCAGATCATTTTGTCGAGTTTTTGCATTTTGCGTTGTTGGGTAAATAGCTTCAATAAGTGAAAAAGCGGAATATCAATCCGCTTTTTCTATTTTAATAGCCCATGTTCTTCCAACTTCCCTAAGAAATAAGGCATTTGTACGCGCCACCAAGGCCAGTCGTGGTCCACATCTGTTCCCCAAAAGTCAAACCAAGCGGGAATATCTTTGGCTTGGAAGGCTTGTTGTAAGCGAGCGGTGTCGGCGATGTGTTGTTCTTCCCAAGCACCTTGCCCAACGGCGATTATGTAATAGTTTTGGCGGTAGCGCTCTAAAAACCACGGATCGTTTTGATTCCATAAATAATCAATGGGGGAATTAAAATAGACTTCCGCGTTGTCGTGAAATTCTCCTGTGAAGAAACGCGCATCATACACGCCACTTAAGGCGATGGCAGTATCAAAAAGATCAGGGTGACGTAAGGCGAAATTTATGGTGTGGAATGCGCCCATACTACAACCAGTGGCGATCATTGCACCTTGCCATTGGGACTCAAAGCGAATTAATGGCACTAACTCATTGATAATATAGCGATCATAAGCATTGTGTGCCTGCGCCATATCTTGCCCTGATTTGTGATCCGCGAGCCAAGATTCCTTATCAAAAGAATCAGGGGTGTAAAATTTGAGTAAACCGCGTTCAATGAAAGAACGGCAGGCGTCAATCATTCCAAAATTGCCATATTCGTTTTCATTTCCCCCTGATGAAGGAAAAACAATCACAGGTTTGCCGCTGTGGCCATAGACATTAAAAGGCATTTCGCGGCCAAGTTCTCCGCTCCAATGATGACGGCGTTCAAAAAACATTTTTCCTCCTAGTGTTTTTGATGAGCAAATTGAATAATTTCACGCATTTGTTCAAGGCTTGGCGTGCGTGCCAATATTCCTTCTTCCCCCATAATTTTGGCAAATACGCCCGGCACTTGCTGTACGCTAATGATATTGTGTGGAAATTTTTCGCACACTTCGGCAATGGAATGAGCATAATGCTGATTTGCCTTGCGAGAGATATACACCACATTCCAAGGGTGCGAAATTTGCGCGTGGAATTGGTTGTCTTTCACAATATGCGCATATTCATTGAATACATCGAAATCATTGGCATAATTCCACATATCAATGGTTAAACCACCCGGTGGGCGACAATTCACCTCTAATGGCAATAATTCGTTAGTTTTCTTCACACGGAAAAACTCGAAATGAAAGAACCGCTCTTTCACATTAAAGGCTTTGACGCATTGTTTGCCGAGTTCCACCAATTTTGGCGAAATTTCACGAGGAACGTAATAGAACATATCGCCATCTTTTTCTACGGTATCCAGCACCGCTTCGGAATATTCAAGGCTGGAATAAAACACAATATTGCCATCGCGATCCGTTAAGCCGTCAAAGGTAACAATATCGCCGTCAATAAATTCTTCCATAATGTATTCCACGTTGGGATTTTTATGGCTGAAGAAGTTTTCCAATTCTTGCGCATTTTTAATCTTATAAGTATCGCTCGCGCCCACGCCAGAATTCGGTTTGATAATCACGGGATAATGCAATTCGTGTGCTAATTTTCTGGCATCTTCATCGCTTTCAAATACACGTCCTTTCGCCACTTTTAAGCCCGTTTGGCGGAAGATTTCTTTCATTTTTGATTTGGTTTTAATGGATTTCATATCTTCATTTTTATAACCAAATACATTGAAATCAGTGCGAAGTTTCGCGTCTAGCTCAAGCCAATATTCATTGTGCGATTCAATGCGATCAATACGCCCATATTTATGCGCAAAATAGCCCAGCGCGCGATAAACCTGATCGTAATCTTCCATATTATCCACGCGATAATATTCCGTCAGCGCATTGCGCAAATTTTCACTTAGTTGCTCATAAGGCGTATCGGCAATGCCTAAGGTGTTGAAACCATTTTCCCGCAAGCGCACGGCAAAGGTTTCAAAATTGGTTGGGAAATGGGGTGAAATCATCACAAAGTTTAGTGGTCTTGACATAGACTATCCCTCAATCTAAAAAATAACGAAAACGATTGCATTATACAAAAAATCATCAAGTGATAAAAGCAACAACATATAAATTTGAATAAATTGGATTATTTATTCTTTATTTTTTAGATGTAAACAGAGGGTAATAAATTTAAATATCACTGCGATAAGTAATATATTTACAATGATTTTCTCTATCGTATTTTTAGGCTTCTTATAAATATTTCATAGATTAAATCATAGGTTAAATTATTAGTATTAAGGATTTTATAAAACTCATATTACAATAATTATATCAAGGTTAGCTTTATAGATTTATACATCGATCAGCACTTTCAATAGTAGATTGACGATGGGCAACTATTACTCTAGTTATTTTAGTTTAGCTATTGCATCATTAATTTTTCTTTCATTTTCTTCATCAAGATGACTTGTTGCTTCATCCATAAAAAGAATTTTAGGCCTTTTATAGAGAGCTCGCGCAATAAATAATCTTTGTCTTTGCCCTCCTGAAAGGTTATTGCCTAGTTCTCCAAGCAACGTTTCATAATTCATTGGCATCTTCATTATTTCATTATGAATTTGCGCTTGTTTTGCACATTGAATGGCAAATTCTTTATCATACTGATTATCAAAGCAGACAATATTTTCTAAAATTGAGCCAGAGAAAAACTTATCTTCTTGTAACACCGTTGCAATATGTTGGCGATAATGTGAACTATCTAAGTTTTTAATATCAATATTATTGATATAAATTTCTCCTTTTGTTGGTCTCAAGAGTCCCGACATTAATTTTAGTAAGGTTGTTTTACCTGCGCCTGATTTCGCGGAGATTGCTATGCTTTCTCCAGCATTAACTTCTAAATTTAAATTATCAAGAATAGGTTGTGTAAATTGATCATATTGAAAGGTAAGATTTTTCACTAAAATAGATAAACCTTTTTGTTCTTCTGATAAAGAAAATGGTGAGGAGTGTATGCTATTTTCAATTTCAGTTAAAGCAATATCGGCAATCCTTTCTCTGTGTAAAGAAAGCATTTTAAAATTAAAGAAAATATTAATTAGGTTTCCCATTCTGGAGGAAAAGGAGCCTCTATAGGAATTAAATGCCATAAACATTCCAACTGTCATCATATTATCCATAACAATTGTTGCACCAATCCATAAGATTAAAATTTGTTCTAAGGTAGAAATAAAAGTATGAATGCCAGAAAAAAGCATATCTAACTTCGTTACTCTAATTGATGTATTAAAAGCATCAGCATTCAATGACATCCAATATTCTTCTCTCTTTTTATTTAATCCAAGAGATTTTATTGTTGCGATACCATAAAGCGTTTCCATAAAATGAGAAGTAGATTTTGCACTCTTAATAATTTGCTCTTCTGTAATCTGGCGGTAAGTAAAATAGGTTACAAACCGAAGTATTAAATAGATAATGGAAAAAGTTATCACTACCCAAGTTAGCCATCCTCCATAAAGGAACATCATAATAGTAACGCTGATAGTCATAATTAAATCAATGATTGTAGTTACTATGCTATTAGTAAGTGTATTTTGTATTTT
>NZ_PQVI01000104.1 GCF_002921145.1 Avibacterium endocarditidis | reverse complement strand
CGGTTTAATTCTTCGCGGATTTTTTCTTTTTGAAATCCGTCAGCAATCACTTGTTGCACATCAACTTGTAATGCGGCTTGGTACAGTTTGAATAGAAAATCCGCTTGCGGGTAATCCACTTGCTCAAAGCCTGTGCGGCCTTTGGCATCGGCAGTGCAAACAAGTAACACTTCTTTAAAACGTTCTGGCTTACGCCACACATCGAGTTGATTGAATAATTTTAAGATAGTGGCAGGGCGTAGCTCAAAGGCTCGGTGAACGTTGGTATGCGTTTCGCAAACAAGGCACGCCAGGTTCTTTAAGTGTAACTTGGCACTTTGAGCCGATTGCAAAGATTGCGCGTTGGCATAACGCCTTTTTGTTCGTGGCCAAAATGGCGTGGCAGAAGATCTTTTGGCGTGAGCGCTTTGCCAAGATCGTGGCAAATTGCCGCAAAACGCACCGCACTTTTTTGTTGTGCAGGGCTATTTTCAGTGAGCTTTGTGGCTTGTTGCAACACCAGCATTGTGTGGATAAAGCTATCCACTTCGGGGTGATGTTGCACGGGATTTGGCACGCCGTAAAGGGCGTTAAGCTCAGGGAAAAGTACCGCTAATGCTCTAATTTTTCTTAAAATATCAAAATAAATTTCAGGATTTGGCGTTTGTAAGGCTTTTTCTGTTTCTAGCCAAACGCGTTCTGCCGTGAGATGTTCAAGCTCGCCCGATTTGGTGATTTGTTTCATTAAGGCAAAGGTTTCAGGGGCAATTTGGAAACCTAAATAATGGTAACGCGCAGCAAAACGTGCCACTCTTAACACGCGCAAAGGATCTTCGGCAAAAGCAGGGGAGATATGGCGCAGTAGGCGATTGTTCAGATCATTGATACCACCGTAAGGATCGTGCAACTTGCCTTGGCTATCTTGCGCAATGGCGTTAATGGTGAGATCGCGGCGGATCAGATCTTGTTCTAAGCTAATGTCGGGGCTGAAATCGCACACAAAACCAGTGTAGCCCACACCCGCTTTTTTTTCTGTGCGTGCAAGGGCATATTCTTCTTTATTTTTAGGATCAAGAAAAACGGGGAAATCTTTCCCCACTTGAATATAGCCTTGTTGCAATAGTTGCTCTGGCGTTGCGCCAATTACCACCCAATCTCTGTCTTTAACAGGGAGATTGAGTAGTGCATCGCGCACGGCACCGCCAACTAAATAAATTTCCATTTTGCTGAATGGGGTGGTTATGCCCAGCCATCACGGCGGCGACGTTTTGGCATAATGAAAGGTAAGATTAAACCAAGTAGCAAACCAACACCTAGCACTGAACCGCCATAAATAAACCATTGGATCGCAATTTCACGTTTGCCTGCATCAAGCATTGCTTCTAAATCGCGGTTTTATTTTGGTGATTTCAAGTTCACGGTTGAGCTGAGAATTTTGCTCTAATAATTGGCTGCTTTGTTGCTCAGCTTGTTTGGTGCGGCGTTGCATTTCGCTGGTGCGTTGTTGCCAATCACCGTCTAATTGATTGAGTTTTAAGGTTAATTCTTCAATTTTTGCTTTTAATCTTGGATTTTCATCTTTACTGCTCGGCGTGCTAGAAAGTTCAGAGGTTAAGATCCAAGCTTCACGATTTTTGCTATCACGAATAAGCGTATAGCGATCTTTGTGGTTTAGCACGGTTACCGGTTCGCCTGAACGAATTGCCCCTGCAATTTTAAATTGATCGCCCGCCCCTTTGCGTAAAAAGGTGGAAAGGTTTTCTGTTACATAACGGGTTTCCGCTTGCGCGAAGGGTACGGAAAGAAAGAATAAAAACAAGATCTTAGTAATTTTTCGCATTACAACACCTTAAAAAATAGACAATAAAAAAGTGCGGTAAATTGTACCGCACTTTCTTTCATTCACAAAATCTTTGTCTTATTTTGTGTGCTTTTTCTATGGCTTACGCAAATTAGATGAAAATGGCGTGCAGCACATAGTAAATTAAAATCGCAAAGAATGCGCCTGCAGGTAAGGTGATCACCCAAGAGGCGATAATATTGCGAATTACCGTTAAGTTTAATGCGGCGATACCACGCGCGAAGCCGATACCTAAAATCGCACCAACAAGGGTTTGAGTGGTGGAAATTGGTAATCCCGTACCAGAAGCGAGTACCACGGTGGTTGCCGTTGCAAATTGAGCTGAGAAACCACGGCTTGGGGTGAGATCGGTGATCCCTGTGCCAATGGTTGCCATTACTTTATAGCCCATAATAATCAATCCTAACGCAATACCTGCCGCCCCTAATGGCAAGATCCACCAAGCAAGTGGGGTTTTTGCCATAATTTCACCGCCGTTATCCACAATAGACACCACGGCAGACAATGGCCCAATAGCGTTAGCCACATCGTTTGAACCGTGCGCAAACGCCATTGCACAGGCGGTTAGTAGCATTAGTATACTAAATACTTTTTCTACTGCACCGAATGTGCCTGATTTCACTGTTTGATGGAATTTTTTGCTACGAAAATAGAAATGACTGGCCACCACAGAAATGGCGCTGATGCCTAATGAAATAAAGAAAGTTTCGCTACCAGTTAAATGTAAGCCAACGTGCTTTAAGCCTTTTATCATTGTTACTACGGACAAAATAAAGATGGTGAGTCCCATATAATACGGGCCATATTTTTGTGCGTTGCGTAACGGTTTTTCCGTATCGAAAATGAGTTTTTGTGTACTGAAGAAAATGCCATATGCCACTAGGCCTGCAATCACAGGGGTGATAAACCAACTGCCCACAATATTGCGGATAGCTGACCAATCAATTGAGTTTGGCCCAACAGTAATTAAACCAAAACCGATAATTGCGCCAATAATGGTGTGTGTGGTGGAAACTGGCCAGCCCATTCGCGAGGCGATGAGCAACCATAATCCAGAAGAAAAGAGGGCCGCCATCATACCTAAGGCCAAAATTTCTGGTGTGGCGATATATTCTGTTGGATTTAAAACCCCGCTTTTAATGGTTTCTGTTACTTCACCACCGGCTAAATATGCCCCAGCACATTCAAAAATCATCGCAATGATAATGGCTTGTTTGGCGGTAATTGTGCCTGAACCTACAGAGGTTCCCATTGCGTTAGAAACATCATTTGCACCCACGCCAAAGGCCATAAAAAAGCCAAAAGCCGCGGTGATAATCACTAGTAAAGTGCCATATTGTTGAATAACTTCCATAGTATTATTCCTATGCTGTTTAACAATTATGAACGAGCCAACATTAATTCAATGCGTGAACCCACACGTTGCGCTTGATCTGCAAGCACACCAATCCATTCAAGGATTTTGTATAAAAACATCGCGTCAATCGGGTTAAATTCATTTTCCATTGAACGCAACATTAAGCGTAATTTAATTTGCATTTGATCCGTATCGTCTTCAATATCATCTAGGGTTTGGATCATTCGATTCACAAATTGGACTTCACGGCCTTTGAAACCCGTTTCAAGTAAACCGTCCATTTCATCAATCACCAAATGAGCTTGCTCTGCTGCGTCAATACTGCGAACGACATATTTCATAAAATCTTCTTGCATTTCAGGAGGGAATGGACATTGGCGACCAATCATTCTGCCTGCAATATCTTTGGCGTAGTTCGCTAATTTATCTTGTTGCGTAACCAATTCTAATAAATCAGTACGTTCAATAGGCATAAACAAACCGCGTGGCAGTTTTAAGCGAATTTCACGCTTTAATGTATCTGCTTGGCGTTCTGTGTCAGAAATCTTTTTGCGTAATTTCTCTGCATTTTCCCAATCACCTTGGAAAGTGTATTCAAAAAATGGAATGAGATATTTACAACAATCAGTTACCTTAGCAGAATGACGTGCTAAAGGCTTTAATGGGGAATGGGCAAATAATCCTAAAATATTATTTACAGCCATAAGATAACTCCTTCTAGGGGTTAGGTTGATAAATTTTTGCGCATATTCATCTTGTTCAAGGCTATGCGGGCGTAAAAATACACTATATTTCATCGAAAAAACAAGGAATTTATTAGATAATATGAAAAAACTTGATTAAGATTGGAAGGAATAGACAAAATGAGTACAGAAATTGAATTAAAACTACTAATTCCGCAATTTGGCTTAAATTCATTCAAGCAAAATTTACTGAAAAACGCACCGCACTTTCATCAGCAGGCATTTTTAGGTAATACTTATTACGACACCGTCGATAAATTTTTCGCGCAGCACCAAATGGGCTTGCGTGTTCGCAAAGAAAATCAACAGTTTACCTTAACCTTAAAAACCAAAGGGGAAGCACTAGGTGGCTTGCATATTCGCCCTGAATATAATTTGCCACAGCAAAATGAAACGCCTGATTTGGCGCGATTAGTGGAAAACTATGATCTCGATCTCAGCTGGAAAACACTTGCATTACAGCCGATTTTTGCCACGGATTTTACGCGAGAAACTTTCCTTATCCGCCCTGAATTTTCGTCAGAAACGCCAAAAACACAGGAAACAGCAGAAATTGAAGTGGCGCTTGATCAAGGCAAGATTTTGGCTGGTGATAAACAGGTAGAAATTAGCGAAGTGGAATTTGAGTTAAAGCAAGGTAATGTGGCGGATTTGCTCGAATATGTACGTTCTTTGCCATTGGAAAATGGCGTGCGATTAAGTGCCATTAGCAAAGCGCAACGGGGTTATGCCTTGGCAGAAAATTATCAGCCTAAAGCACAAAATTGGTTAGATAAATGGCGAGATTTTTTAGATTTCGCGCAAAGTGCGGGCAATTTTTCGCAAAAATTAACCGCACTTCCAGCTGGAACAAGGTCTAATTGAAGAAACCTTTGCCCTAGGGAAAACCTATTTTGCTGAAGACTTTTTGCGCACGGTGGAGCGAATCGGCGCGTTTTTCAATCTTTATCATTTTTATACGGAAAATGGCAATTTGTTGGAAAAAATGCTTTCAATCAACAAGGTTTAAGCGATGCGCTTAAAACAGATTGGCTGGCGTTGGTGGAAAGTAGTCAGCAATGTTTGGCAGAATGTAAACAGCTGATTGCACTTCATAGCGAAACCAAAAATAACGCCGAAGTGATCGCGCAATTATTTGATTTATTGCAATCGGCATTTTATTTACAGCGAATGTTAAATCTGATTTCGCTCACTTATGTTGAAGAGAATGAAGCAGCGAATTTGGAAAATTTGGAGATGAACAATGGCTAAAGCAAAAACCGCTTTTGTGTGCAATGATTGCGGTGCGGAATATGCCCGCTGGCAAGGGCAGTGTAATGCCTGTAAAGCGTGGAACACCATCACTGAAATTCGCCTTGCCCCAGCCAAAGCAAGCCGAGCCGATCGCTTCAGTGGTTATGCTGGGGAAACGCAGGCAAAAATCCAAACCTTGGCAGAAATCAGTTTGCAAGAAGTTCCCCGTTTTCACAGCGGTTTTTACGAGCTTGATCGCGTATTAGGCGGGGGTATCGTGCCGGGCAGTGCCATTTTGATTGGCGGACACCCGGGGGCAGGGAAAAGTACCTTATTATTACAAGTGATGTGTGGTTTAGCACAAAATATGACCGCACTTTACGTTACAGGCGAAGAATCCTTGCAGCAGGTGGCAATGCGCGCCAATCGTCTTGGGTTGCCAACAGATCGGCTGAATATGTTGTCGGAAACGTCCGTAGAGCAAATTTGCCATTTGGCCGATCAGCTTAAACCACAAATCATCGTGGTGGATTCCATTCAAGTGATGCACCTTGCGGATATTCAATCTTCACCAGGGAGCGTTTCCCAAGTGCGGGAATGTGCCTCTTTTCTGACCCGTTATGCGAAAACTCGCCAAGTCGCCATTATTATGGTGGGACACGTGACCAAAGACGGCACGCTGGCAGGACCTAAGGTGTTGGAACACGCCATTGACTGCTCGCTATTATTAGAAGGGGAGGCGGATAGCCGTTTTCGCACCTTACGTAGCCACAAAAATCGCTTTGGCGCGGTCAATGAATTTGGCGTATTTGCGATGACAGAGCAAGGCTTGCGCGAAGTGAAAAATCCTTCCGCCATATTCTTAAGCCGTGGGGAAGAAGACACCGCGGGCAGTTCCGTAATGGTGCTATGGGAAGGCACGCGGCCGTTATTGGTGGAAATTCAAGCCTTGGTGGATCACTCAATGCTCGCCAATCCAAGACGGGTTGCGGTGGGCTTGGAACAAAATCGCCTTGCTTTATTGTTAGCTGTATTGCATCGCCACGGCGGCTTGCAAATGTCCGATCAAGACGTGTTTGTCAATGTGGTAGGTGGCGTAAAAGTGAGTGAAACCAGTGCAGACTTGGCCTTATTACTGGCGTTAATTTCCAGTTTCCGCAATCGCCCATTGCCAAAAGATCTGGTGGTGTTCGGCGAAGTGGGATTAGCAGGGGAAATCCGCCCCGTACCAAGTGGACAAGAACGAATTTCCGAAGCAGCCAAACACGGCTTCACCCGAGCTATCGTACCGTTTGCCAATAAACCAAAAAGTGCGGTGAAAAATATGCAAGTTTTTACCGTGAAAAAATTGATTGATGCGTTAAATATTTTAGATAACATATAGAATATACCTCTTTCTGGGGAGGAGTGTTTTGCGATTTAATTAGTTATAATACAGGATTGCTTATAACTAATTAAAATTCAATGAACTTTAAGAAATCTAATCTTTTATTTAAATCTTTTTCTAATCCAATTAAATTAGGCATTAGTTTAGCTATTGTGGCGTTGAACGCGGAGGCATCTCGAGTAAGGGGAGATGTTGATTACCAATATTTTCGTGATTTTGGTGAAAATAAAGGTCTCTTTTCAATCGGTGCGACAAACATTCATATTTTTGACAAAAACGGTCAAGATGTAGGCATTATGTTGAAAGATAATATTCCTATGCCTGATCTCAAAACAGCAAATAAGAATGGGGCATTTGCCAATTTAATCGATCCTTCCTTTATAACTAGTGTTCGGCATAATGTCGGATATTCTCAAGTTTTATTTGGTGGAGAAGATACAAACCCAGATTCTCACCATTTTTCTTACCTTTTGGTTAATCGAAACAATTTTCCGGATGAATGGGATGGGGTCACTTATTCAAACCCGCAAGATAAAGATTATCATATCCCTCGTTTACATAAAATGGTAACGGAGGTAGCTCCCGCAGAACTTACCGATGTATTAACGCCAAATGGAAAAGAAAATACAAAAATTTTGACGGATTTAACGCGTTTTCCTCTTTATATACGAGTGGGTTCAGGAAAACAAGAGGTTCAAGAAAGTGCGGAAGATAATAGCAAAACGATCAGTTTGAGTAGTGCATATAAGTATGTTATAGGTGGTGTCACTCACACAATGAGTGAAGCTAATGCGACTAATGTTGTGGCAAATGGAACGATCACGCCAGAAGGAAAACGGATCACGGATAAGCCAATAACCTTATTTGGTTCTATTTATGGGCCAATGGTAAGTTATGGACGAAGTGGTGATAGTGGTTCTGCATTACTGGGGTATGATGCTCAAAAGAAAAAGTGGGTGATTGTAGGTGTTCTAAAATCTGATTATGGTTATGGGAACATTTGGTCATTGTCACGCCCTTCTTATGTTAATGCTATACAAGAAAGAGCCAAGGCGGGGACTATTCAGAATACGCAACAAAATCAAGTTTGGGAATGGAGTGTTGATGCTCTTCACCCTGAAACCAGTAGTATTAAAGCGGGAGAAAGCACCGCATTGGCTGTGCCTTTAAGAAATGAATCTTTAAAATCACAAGATACAGATAAAGAACGTCCATCATTAGATTATGGGAAAAGTGTGATTTTTGATGGTGTAGATGGGGGTGTTTTATTAGTTAAAGACAACATTAATGCGGGAGCTGGAGCACTCTATTTCAATACAAATTTTACTGTGAAGCCTGAAACGAACCAAACGTGGTTAGGTGGTGGCGTTTTGGTTGCTAAGGATAAAACAGTAACTTGGAAAATAGCTAATCCTGAAGGCGATCGTCTTTCAAAGTTAGGGACAGGAACTTTATTGGTTCAAGGTGTGGGAAATAACCTAGGAGATATTAGTATCGGTGATGGAACTGTCATTTTAGATCAGCAGGAAGATGAGCAAGGTCGAAAACAGGCATTTAATCAGGTTGGCGTGGTAAGTGGGCGTCCGACCTTGGTTTTACAAAGTGCGGATCAAATTGATCCGAATAAATTGTATTTTGGTTTTCGTGGCGGACGTTTAGATTTAAATGGTAACGATCTCAGCTTTAAACGTATCCAGCATTCTGATGATGGTGCAACAGTTGTTAATCATCGCACGGATAAATCATCGAATTTAACCTTAACAGGTGTAAAGGTTTCCGAACAAGATTTAACTTGGGGAAATTGGGGAAAAGCTGGCTCTGACATTTATGAATATGCTATAAGCGGGCGAAAGGATTATTTCGCTTTAAAATCAGGTGGCAAAGCAGGAAGTTATTACCCTACAAACCAAGCTAGTTCAGATAGTTGGGAATATTTAGGTAGCGATCGTGCGGCGGCGATTCAAACGATCATTGATCGCAAAAATGCACAACAGACCTTAACCGCGTTTGCCGGTTATTTCGGTGAAAAAGCTTCCGACAAAACAAATGGTGGCTTAAATGTAAATTATCAGCCAGTGGTAGAAGAATCAACGCTATTATTAACAGGTGGAATGAACCTTAATGGTGATTTTTCAGCTAAAGGTGGTAAGGTTGTTTTTGAAGGTGTGCCGACACCACACGCACGTGATGTGTTGAATAATCGTGAGGTCATTTTTGACGATGATTGGATTAATCGTGATTTCTCAGCGAAAAATATTTCTGTTGCCAATAATTCTACACTCACTGTGGGGCGAAATGTTTCTTCCCTAGATGGAAATATCCAAGCTACGGATAATGCAGTATTGAATTTGGGATATCAATCGGGACAAAAAGTTTGTTTACGTTCTGATTATACAGGAAGTGTCAGTTGTGATTCCCCAAGTTATAATGAAAAGACTTTGGCAACGATTCCAAGAATGGCATTAACAGGGGATATTACTTTAACGCAACAAAGTCAGTTAAACTTAGGGAAAACGGATTTTGTTGGTTCAATTCAAGGAGAACATTCGAGTCGGACATCGCTATCTCCCGAAGCACATTGGACATTAACGGGTGATAGTACGGTAGGAAATTTACATTTAGACCAGAATTCACAAATCACACTTAGTCAGAATGACAAACCATTTAATACCTTAACCGTTAATGGTGATTTAAGCGGAAATGGAAAATTTTATTACCGCACTAACTTTTCTACATTAAACAGCGATAAAGTTGTGGTAAACGGAAAAGCATCAGGTAATCATCTACTTGTAGTGAATGATATTGGCAATGAACCACAGCGTAGCAAAGATCGCCTAACCTTAATAACAGCTAATTCATCTGAAAATTTAACCGTAACATTGCAAAATAGTTATGCGGATATTGGTGCTTACCGTTATAACTTGATTCAAGAAGGGAGCACATTCCGTTTATATAACCCTATTGTTGAAAAAGAAATTGCGGAAGAAGAACGCAAAGCCGCAGAAGAACAAGCACGCCGTGAAGCGGAAGCAAAACGCTTAGAGGAAGAGCGTAAAGCCGCAGAAGAACAAGCACGCCGTGAAGCGGAAGCA
>NZ_PQVI01000103.1 GCF_002921145.1 Avibacterium endocarditidis | reverse complement strand
ACAAGGTGCGCCCATTGAACTTGTCGTACCTTGCGAAGGCACAGGTTATGAGCTTGGTGGCGTAAGCGTTATTAAAAATGCGCGTAACTTAAAAAATGCACAATTATTTGCTGATTGGGTAATGTCAAAAGAGGCGCAAGAATTGTCGTGGAAAG
This sequence comes from Avibacterium endocarditidis, assembly GCF_002921145.1. Classification (GTDB taxonomy): domain Bacteria; phylum Pseudomonadota; class Gammaproteobacteria; order Enterobacterales; family Pasteurellaceae; genus Avibacterium; species Avibacterium endocarditidis. The sequence continues at coordinate 11,160 of NZ_PQVI01000103.1, read as the reverse complement.
AAGCACAATCTCATCACGTTGCCACAAACATTAATGCCGAGCCTTCACCTTACGCACTCAAACCTGCTGATTTGAATTTGATCGATTATAATTTTGATAAATTTGGTTCAAACGAAACACGCCGCCATCTTATTGACAGATGGGTGAATGAAGTAAAATTGGCGAAATAATCGCTGTTTCACGGAGATGTTATGAAAAAGCTGTCACAGATGTTTAATAGCAGCCTATTTTGGATTTTGCTCGCATTGTTGGGCTTTATCTGTTTGCCTTCTATGGCGTTGTATTATGGTTTGGCAGAATCCACGCCTGATGAAATTTATGAAGCAATGGGCTGGGCGAGCTTTAATTTAAGTTGGTTTTGGTTTGCTGCATTAGCTTTTGTGCCAATTTTGTCTGCTGTTTTCAAAGGGAAACGGCAGCAAAGTCTGGCAGAATTTCTGGCGGTGTTGGCGATTTTCCTATTTGTGTTTATTTCTGCCACAATAGAAAAATTCAATCTCGGCTATTCCATTTTTGTCCTAATGTTGAGCCTGATTGCCCTTGCCACTCAAGGCTTGGCAAAGATGAAAGTGATGCAAGGGGATAAATTCATCATCACCTCGCTGATTAGCATTGTCTTGCTGATTTTCTTTTTTATTGTGTATCCCACCTTGGCGATTTTTATCTCGATGTTTTATGACAACGGCGAATTTGTGCCAAGCCAAGTAATCAGCATTGTCGAAAAACCTTACATCATTCGGATAATCGGTAATTCCCTTAGTGTAGCAATTACGGTGGGCATTTTAGCTACATTATTTGGTTTGATTTTTGCTCTTTACACCACTCGCATTGCTAAACGCACCGCCGTGATCGGAAAGATTTTCTCCATTTTGCCGATTGTAACTCCGCCTTTTGTGGTGGGGTTAGGGGTAACCTTAATGCTTGGGCGTTCAGGTTATGTTACGGAATTTTTAGTGGAATATTTTGGCTTTAGCAGCAACTGGTTATATGGTTTTACTGGGATTATCATCGCCCACACGCTTGCGCTAACGCCAATGGCTTTTATGATTTTAGAAGGGCGTTAAAATCCATTCATCCATCTATTGAAGAAGCGGCATATACGCTGCGTTCAAACCGCTATCAAGCCTTTTTCAATATTATTTTCCCCTTGCTCAAACCAGCGCTTGCCAATGCCTTTTTAGTGGTGGCAATCCAATCTTTAGCAGATTTTAGTACCCCACTTGTGCTAGGCGGCAGCTTTGATGTGATTTCTTCGCAAATTTATTTCTACATTGCAGGATCACAGTTAGATTATGCTTCGGCCAGCACCTTAGGCAGTATTTTGCTGATCTTCTCTTTGGCGATTTTTGTGATCCAATATTTATGGATCGGCAATCGCTCTTACGTCACCGTTTCAGGCAAATCCTATCGCGGTGATGTGCAAGATTTGCCAAGTGCGATGAAATTTTTCATTATTTTTACCCTTGGTTTCTGGGTGCTGTTTAATGCGGTACTATACGGCAGTATTTTCTACGGCAGCTTTACAATGAACTGGGGCGTGGATTACACTTTTACCTTTAAGCATTATCTCACCTTATTCGGACAAGGCTTTAGTGACGGCGCTTGGCCATCGCTGATTCATACGGTAATTTTTGCCGCCACCGCTGCTCCGATTACAGCGATTTTTGGCTTATTGATTGCCTACATCACCGTGCGCCGTGATTTTAAAGGCAAGAAAACCCTTGAATTTTTAACCTTGCTTTGCTTTGCCGTACCAGGAACGGTAGCGGGGGTTTCCTATATTCTTGCTTTTAACAATGCGCCAATTTATATCACAGGGACAAGTATCATCATCGTGCTTTCAATGGTAATGCGTAATATGCCTGTGGGTATGCGCGCTGCCGTGGCAGGTTTAGGGCAGCTTGATAAATCCCTTGATGAAGCCTCGCTTTCACTCAAAGGCAGCTCGTTAAAAACCATTTGGTATATTGTCTTCCCACTGCTTAAGCCAGCATTGCTTTCCGCGTTGGTAACCAGTTTTGTACGCGCAATGACTACGGTCAGCGCCATTGTCTTCTTAGTTACCGCAGATACAAGGGTTGCCACTTCTTATATTCTAAACCGCGTAGAAGACGGCGAATACGGCGTTGCCATTGCTTATGGCTCAATTTTAATCGTGGTAATGATGGCAATTATTTTGCTATTTGACTGGTTGGTGGGCGACACGCGAATTGCTCGTTCTAAAGCGAAAAAAATGAATTAATAGGTTGTAAAAATGAAGAATAATGATTTTTTAGTGTTAAAAAATGTGACTAAATCCTTCGGTAAAGCGGTGGTGATCGATGATCTCAATCTTTCTATTAAACAAGGCTCAATGGTTACCCTGCTCGGGCCTTCTGGTTGCGGAAAAACCACCGTGCTACGCCTTGTGGCTGGGCTAGAAAGCCCTACTTCTGGGCAAATTTTTATTGACGGAGAAGATGTCACTAAATCTTCCATTCAAAATCGTGATATTTGTATCGTGTTTCAGTCTTATGCGCTGTTTCCACATATGTCCATTGGGGATAATGTAGGCTACGGTTTGCGTATGCAGGGCGTGGGATCGGCAGAGCGCAAACAACGGGTTAAAGAAGCCTTGGAATTGGTGGATTTGGCGGGCTTTGAAGATCGCTATGTGGATCAAATCTCAGGTGGCCAGCAACAACGTGTCGCCTTAGCACGTGCGCTGGTGCTAAAGCCTAAAGTGCTATTGTTTGACGAACCGCTGAGCAACCTTGACGCTAATTTACGCCGCAGTATGCGTGAAAAAATCCGCGAGCTGCAACAACGCCTTGGCATCACTTCCCTTTATGTAACCCACGATCAAAGCGAAGCCTTCGCCGTGTCTGATGAAGTGATCGTAATGCACAAAGGCAAAATTATGCAAAAGGCTTCTGCGAAAGAGCTTTATCAACACCCTAACTCGTTGTTTTTGGCAAATTTTATGGGGGAAAGTAGCATCTTTGACGGCAAACTTGAAAACGGCACGATAACGGTTAATCAATACGCGTTCACCTTGCCAAATGTACAATCCTTCGGTTTGCCAGACGGAGAATGTTTAGTCGGCATTCGCCCTGAAGCGGTACGCCTTTCAGCGCAAGGCGATGCTACTCAACGCTGTGAAATTCAAAGTGCGGTGTATATGGGTAATCACTGGGAAATTGTGGCGCAATGGGGCGGTAAACCGCTACTCATCAACTGCCAGCCTGATAGTTTTGATCCTGCTATCAAACAAGCCTATGTGCATTTTGCTGACTATGGCGTGTTCTTACTGAAAAAAGAATAGTGCATTTCGTTGCAATGGCTTACAACAGCCGATTAAAAAAGTGCGGTGGAAAATTTAGCAAAAAACCACCGCACTTTATTTATCTTAATAATGCACTGAGTACACTTTAAATTTATTGGTTTTGGCCAAAACTTGATGCGAGCCAAAATGCTGATCCAACAAATCTGCATAAGGTAAGAAAGCATTAGCAACAATGCGTAACTCGCCCCCTTCATTTAAATGCCATTTAGCTTGCTGAATAAGCTCAGACACTGCGCGAAATGCAGTATCCACGCCATCGTGAAAAGGCGGGTTAGAAATAATCAAGTCAAACTTGCCTTCTATTTGTGAAAACACATTGCTTGCTAACACATCTGCTTCAAGTTGATTTTCTATCAAAGTACGCTCTGCTGAAGCAATAGCTAAAGCGTGAATATCCGTCATCACAAGATTCACACTTGGATTATGCTGTTTAATATAGCTTCCAATCACACCTGCACCGCAGCCCATATCTAGCACACGACCTTTGATCGGACGCTCTAATGTTGAAAGCAATAATGCCGTTCCCACATCTAATTCCGCTGCGCTGAATACTCCCGGCAAGCTGAAAATCGTCAAATCACCAAGTTGCGCGTGCTGATAAGATTTCCAATATTTGGCTAAATCAAAGTGCGGTGGATTTTCAAACAAAAATGATAAAGCCCACAACGTCTTGCGCTATCAATTTTGCCAATTTCGCCGAAAGGGGAAAGCGTTTTTTCCGCTGAACGTACTCCACTGCGATTTTCACCAATAATCAACACTTCTTGCTCAGGCTCGCATTGTGATAAAAGCTGCATTAATTGCAACTGATTTTCTTGTTTATTTTTCGTCCAATAATAAACGATTAAATCAGCCTTTGGCACAAAATCTACGGAAAAATCCACCGCACTTTTGTTTTCGGCATAATCAAAATACCACGTCCAGCAATGAACTGATTGCGCTTTGTTGCGTAATTGCTGTGGAAAATCATCATTCAATGCCCCAGCAAATAATACATTTCGATTTTCAAATAAAGAAAGATGGCGTTCTAGCACTTGGCTTTCAGGTGAAATCACGGGTTTATCCTATTCTTAAAAAATATCAATAAAGTCCTACGTTGATAAAAGCAGGAATGAAACTGCTGAATTCTATAATGCGAAATCAGTCAAGACAATAATCTCTTTGTAAATAAAATTTTTCCCTGCATTGATTTTGCAGGCAATTAAATTTGATATTTACCCTTATCGCCAATATCAAAATGTAACGGCATTCGCCATTTTTGGATCGCAAGCACGGCAAAAAGTAATCCAGAAATAACGGATAATCCATTGAGCAGTAAGGAATAATTCAGCACTTTTGCAAACCACAATAAAGCAAGAAAAACAGGTTGCCAATTTAATCCCCAAATACGAAAACAAAAATATTCTTTAAATGCCAAACCGCCAAGTGTCAGCAAAGCGCCGCCCATAGCCAGTTGCGGCATTCCATATAAATGGCATAACAATGCCGCCCAAGTGGCAAATTGCAGTAGAAAACGGATATTTTTCAAATAAATATGTAATGATGAAGCACAACATAACGCCGCACTGAGTAATCCTAAATAAGTCACCTCTGGATAATAAGGCAAAAGCGCTGTCATTATTGCCGCTAAGACAAAACCTAAACGATAAATGATGACGGTAAAATAATCACACCAATCCATCGGTGATTGAATATGTGGATCAGCCATCTGTTTCTCCTTGTTTACGATATTGATTTGGCGAAATGCCGTAATATTGCTTAAAGACGCGGCTAAAATAAGCCTCTGACTGGTAGCCAATATCCAAAGCAATGGTAAGAATGTTTTTCTGCGTTGTTTTTAATAGCATTGATGCCTGCTGCATACGAACTTGGGAAAGAAATTTCCCTGGTGTCGTATCCATTTTCTTTTGGAAAACTCGAATAAAATTGGCGCGCGACATATTCGCTATTTCTGCCAAGGTTTCCATATTCCAATTTTTCTCTGGATTTTGCAAAATTGCTCGCACTGCTACCGCTAAACGCTTGTCCTGTAGCACCGCGAGCAGCCCCATTTTGCTTTCGTGCTTTTCAATATAATGCCGTAAAATGTAGGAAAATAGCACAGATGAAAGGGCATTAATAATAGATCTGCCTGCAAATTGCGCTTTCCCTTCAGCTTCAATACGGAATAATGCGACAAGTTGCTCAATCGGCGTTTGATACATCGAAAAATGCAAAATATGCGGCAGAATTTTGAATAAAATAGACTGCTTATCGTAATAAAACGCCCCACAGAACATTTCAAAATCACTTTTTTCTACACTATTGCTCGCCACTTGAAATAGTCCATTTTCACGCTTATCAATTAAGGTTTGTGTATTTTCCGCAAATTTTCGGCTTTGAATATAGTGCAACTCCCCCTCAGGTAAAAAGAAAATATCTCCCGCTTTCAGCAAAATTTTTTCTTTATTGACAATAACTTCACACTCACCGCGCACAATAATATGAAAAACGCCCATATTTTGCCCCGCACTTGGTTGTAGCGACTGCCAATCCCCCTGAAACAAACAATGGGTGTGAATTTCCCCTTCAATTTGAGCCAGTTCAATTAAATGATCCAAAATATCCAATGCTTTCTCCTTGTGCTAAACCAGCATCATAACGTATTTTGTTAGACTTTTTTAACCAAAACTTGAGATGATTTTGCAAGATAACTCTAACAAATCATCTCATAATAACACAAATTAAATAGCTATGATTTGATTAAATAGGAGTAAACAATGTTTAAAGACTGGAAACAAGAAAAGGCCCACGTTAAACAATCGTTCAGTGAACTTGGCAAAAAATACCCGAAAATGCTACAGGCATATGGCGCATTATCAAGTGCAATAGAAGCCTCCGCACTCGATGCCAAAACCCGTGAGCTCATTGCCCTTGCCGTTGCCGTGACCACACGCTGCGAAAGCTGCATTGCAGTACACGCAGATGAAGCTGTCAAAGCAGGCGCAACGGAAGAAGAAGTTGCCGCAGCATTAGCTACGGCAATTGCCCTCAACGCTGGCGCTGCCTATACTTATTCATTAAGAGCTTTAGAGGCGTTTAACGTTAATAAATAATTCATAAAAAAACCTAGCGATAGCGCTAGGTTTTTTACAAAAGTAAACTAACTCGTCCCACCCACCGTAATTTCTTCAATTTTTAATGCAGGTTGGCCGACCCCAACGGGTACGCTTTGACCTTCTTTGCCGCATACGCCGATGCCGTGGTCGATTTCTACGCTGTCGGCCACCATTGAGATATTTTGCATCACTTCAATGCCGCTGCCGATAAGGGTTGCACCTTTGACTGGTTTGGTGATTTTGCCATTTTCGATTAAATAGGCTTCAGAGGTTGAGAACACGAATTTGCCTGAAGTAATGTCCACTTGGCCGCCACCAAAGTGCGGTGCAAAAATGCCACGATCTACGGAAGCAATCAAATCGTCAAATTTACTTTTTCCTTCAAGCATATAAGTATTGGTCATTCTTGGCATTGGCAGATGAGCATAACTTTCACGGCGACCATTGCCCGTAGGTGCCCCCCCCATCAAGCGCGCATTCATTTTATCTTGCATATAGCCTTGCAAAATACCGTCTTTAATCAATACGTTACATTGGCTTGGCACGCCTTCGTCATCAATGGTGAGCGAGCCTCGGCGATTTGGCAATGTGCCGTCATCAACAATGGTGCAAAGCGGTGAAGTTACCAGCTCGCCCACTTTGCCCGTAAATAAGGAACTTTCTTTACGATTGAAATCCCCTTCTAAGCCGTGTCCGACCGCTTCGTGCAATAGCACGCCCGGCCAGCCCGCACCAAGCACAACAGGCATTAATCCAGCAGGTGCTGGGATCGCATTAAGATTCACCAAAGCTTGTCGCACCGCTTCTTTGGCAAACGCCACTGCGCGCATTTCGCCGTTGTCTATCTCAAAGAACCAATCTAATCCAAAGCGTCCGCCGCAACCTGCGCCACCACGCTCACGCTTGCCATCTTCTTCCACCAAAACAGAAATAGACAAACGCACTAAAGGGCGAATATCCGCGGCTAATGTGCCATCAGTGGCGGCAATCAACACTTCTTCATAAATTGCACTTAAACTAGCAGAAACTTTGGTAACACGCGGATCAGCCGAACGCGCAGTGCGATCCACCAGATGCAATAATTCAATTTTCTTTTCTTTACTGAGGCTTTCCAGTGGATTAATCGCCGCATAGCGTTGCACCGCAGAAACTGGTGTGAACGGCTGTGGCAAAATAAAACTTTGTTGCGTAGGCTGCGCAATGCCTTTCACTGCATTGGCACATTGCTGCAGACTCGCCAAGTTAATTTGATCCGCATAAGCAAAACCAGTTTTCTCACCACTCACCGCACGCACGCCCACACCGCGATCAATATGAAAACCGCCCTCTTTAATAATACCGTCTTCTAACACCCAACTTTCATCTTGGCTAAGCTGGAAATATAAGTCCGCATAATCAATATTGCGGTGATCCATTAGGTTAAACACATTCATTAAATCTTGCGTTGCCAACTGACTCGGCGCAAGTAGGGATTGGGTTACTTTATTTAGCATTGTTTTCTCGTTTTAATCATCATTAAAAATAAAAAAGCTGTTAGTCAAGCTAACAGCTTAAACCATAATATTAATCTCTGAGTATGGATTCAACAATATCTTGCACTTCTGACACAATATAATCTGGTGCAGATTCTAATTTCTTCGCATCTCGATTTCTAAAATCAATGGTTCTTGTTTGATAAGCTAGAATAATACCTTGCGTTTTACAGCCTGTACCGCTTAAGGTAACAGCAAAGCCATTTTCTCTTGCCATTTCAGCGTTACCTTGTGTAATCGGCGCAATTTTCATAAAACCCAATTGATGAAAAGCACGACTACTCAGCACTAACGCAGGTCTGCGTTCTCCTTGAATTTCTTTTCCAACCGTCGGATTTAAACACACCGAGATAATATCACCACGATCAAAGGGCGATTTTACCATATTAAACTTCGCCTCCCACAGGTTCAATGGAATCCCATTCATCGCAAGCAGGCAACGTTTTATGCGATGTCATTGCGATACGTTCCGCAAGGCTTAATCTTTTTTTCTTTACCTTGCTTGGATTGGGTAGCACAACAACTTTAATGGTTTGTTCATCAACTTGCGCAAATTCCAACATATCTCCCGCATTTAAATTCATTGCAGCAGCAAAATCCTTTGGCAAACGCACGGCTTTACTATTTCCCCACTGTTTGATTTCAACTTTGATATTCATTGCTTTACTCACTTTCACAAAACAGTTAATGTATCATCAAATGATACGTTGATAATTTACGCTAATTTCTCAAGTCGTGCAAGAAAGGAATGCTGATTCCGCAGGGCTTATCGCAAAAAATTCGTAAAAAAAGACCGCACTTATCTGCCTTAATCTACTCTCAAACAAAGTGCGGTGCTTTTTGAGGAAGTTTTACATTACTACCACGTCAAACTGTTCTTGGTGGTAATACACTTCGGTTTTTATTTGAATTTGTTTGCCAACGAATACTTCTAATTCTGCCACGAGTCCGTGGCTTTCTTCGTTGATCAAATAATCCGCTACGGCTCTTGAAGCATACACCACAAATTTTTCACTGTCGAAAAGGTGATGTACGCGGATAATTTCACGCATAATTTCGTAGCAAATGGTTTCTACGGTTTTCACTCGTCCACGTCCGCTACATTCAGGGCATTCATCACATAGAACGTGTTCTAAACTTTCGCGGGTGCGTTTGCGCGTCATTTCCACCAAACCGAGCTGAGTAAAGCCGTTCACACTGGTTTTTACGCGATCTTTCGCCAGCGCTTCTTGTAAAGATTCCAGCACGCGGGTTTGATGCTCTTCTTTTTGCATATCAATAAAATCAATGATGATAATGCCGCCGAGATTGCGTAGCTGAAGCTGTTGCGCAATGGCTTTGGTGGCTTCAATATTAGTATTGAAAATGGTTTCTTCAAGGTTACGATGCCCCACGAATGCGCCGGTATTAATGTCAATGGTGGTCATTGCTTCCGTTTGTTCTATGATGAGATAGCCGCCCGATTTGAGATTAACACGCTTGTCTAATGCGGTATGAATGGCATTTTCCACCCCATAGACATCAAACAAGGGTTGCTTGCCTGAATGTAGCATTAACTTGTCCGTCAAACTTGGGATAAATTCTTCGGTGAATTGCTTCACTTCATCAAAGCAAAGATGGGAATCAATGCGGATTTTTCTAAATCGACTCCAATAAAATCACGCAAAATACGCTGCGGCAGCGCAAGTTCACCATAAAGCATTGAACGTGTTGGATATTTTGCGCGGCGCTCCATTACCTTGCGCCATAAGCGTTTTAAAAATTCGGCATCTTGCAGCAGATCTTCCTCTCGCGCCCCTTCCGCCGCCGTACGAATAATAAATCCGCCTAATTCATCGCAAAACGGTAATACCAGATCTTTTAAGCGCGCACGTTCTTCTTCGCTTTCAATCCGTTGCGACACGCCAACGTGGCTATTTTCTGGCATAAACACGAGATAGCGAGAAGGTAGCGTAATATCCGTGGTCAGCCTTGCGCCTTTCGTGCCAAGGGGATCTTTCACCACTTGCACCACAATATCTTGCCCTTCACGCACAAGCTCCGCAATGTCTTTGACGATGAACTGTTTTTTCTCGTTCTCATCTACACATTCTGTATGCGAAACAATGTCAGAAGCGTGCAAAAAGGCCGCTTTTTCCAAGCCAATATCCACAAAAGCTGATTGCATTCCGGGCAACACACGCGTTACTCGCCCTTTATAAATATTGCCAACAATGCCACGTTTGGCTTGGCGTTCGATATGCACTTCTTTCAAAATCCCCGTATCCACAAGGGCGATGCGGGTTTCACTTGGCGTTACATTAACTAATAATTCTACGGTTTCCATATTAATCTTATTTGCTTATTTTTCTGCTGGCTAGTCTAGCGAAAAGGGAAATAGAATAACAGTACCAAATCAGGTAAAATATGACCTTTCTCAAATTTTAACTATTTCTTTTGGAATGTTCAGTTTATAAATTATGATCGATTTTCGTCCTTTTTATCAACAAATTGCAACCGGCCCGCTTTCTGCTTGGCTTGAAACGTTACCCGCTCAACTTAAACAGTGGGAAAAGCAAACTCACGGCGATTACGCCAAATGGGCAAAAATTGTAGATTTTCTGCCTGATTTGCACGCCAATCAGATTAATTTAAAAAGTGCGGTGCAATCTGAGGGCGATTTTGAACTCAGCGCAGGCGAGCGTCAGCGCATTATTTATCATCTCAAGCAATTAATGCCTTGGCGCAAAGGGCCTTATCATCTTTATGGCATTCATATTGATTGCGAATGGCGTTCTGATTTCAAATGGGATCGCGTGCTGCCTCACCTTGCCCCACTCAACGATCGCGTGATTTTAGATGTGGGCTGTGGCAGTGGTTATCATATGTGGCGAATGGTGGGTGAAGGCGCAAAAATGGTAGTGGGCATCGATCCTACTGAATTATTTTATGCCAATTTGAAGCGGTGCGTAAATTACTAAATAATGACCGCCGTGCCAATTTAGTCCCCCTGGGCATTGAGCAAATGCAGCCTTTAGGTGTGTTTGATACCGTCTTTTCAATGGGCGTGCTGTATCATCGCAAATCGCCTTTTGAACATTTTGCACAATTGAAAAATCAGCTAAGAGCTGGCGGTGAATTAGTGATTGAAACCTTAGTTATTGATGGTGATGAAAACACGGTGCTTGTGCCACAAGATCGCTACGCAAAAATGAAAAACGTGTAT
>NZ_PQVI01000102.1 GCF_002921145.1 Avibacterium endocarditidis | reverse complement strand
AAAAAATATGGATAATTGAGAATAATTTTTATTTGGAAAGAAAAATGAAAGCTATTTACATCATTTTAGGATTTATTTCACTGGCCCTTGGCATTATTGGCGCATTTTTGCCCCTGCTGCCGACCACGCCTTTTTTATTGCTCACCGTGTTTTGCTTTGCGCAAGGCTCTGAACGTTTGCATAACTGGATCATTCAAACAGAGCTGTACAAAAAACATCTGCAATCTTTTAGCGAACAACGGGCTTTAACCTTAAAAACCAAAATCCGTATTCTTATTTTATCCACCACAATGCTGGCGATCGGCTTTTATTTCACGCCGACTATGTTTGGCAAAGCAGCGATTTTGCTTGGCTTGCTGATTCATTATTGGGTGTTCTTCTTTTGGATTAAAACCCTGAAAGAATAATGCACACGAAAGGAAAGAATAATTGGTAATCAAGGGGCGTTTTTGTATAATGCCCCTATTTTTACATCAGCCTTTAAGCCAATGTCATCATTTAAGTTTCCTACTATTTTGCCAAGTGCGGTGCTTTTTTGCGCAATTTTTTTCCTTAACCAGTTGCGATCAGCCAAAGCAGGTTGCGATCCCTAATTCCGCACCAACACAAACGCCTACCACTGAGCCTGAAGTGCGTATTCCCCACTTAGTACGTGGCGTTTATGGGGATTTAGTGATTTCTCCAGAAAAACTGCAAAACGATGAACAAGCGAATTTTTTGCGTGATACTTTAGAAGGCTTGGTAATTTACGATCCGCACGGTAACGTGATCCCAGCCGTCGCGCAGAGCTGGCAAACGAAAGATAACAAAGTTTGGACATTCACTTTGCGCGAATCGGCAAAATGGTCTAACGGCTTGCCGGTTACCGCAGAGGATTTTGTGCAAAGCTGGCAAAAACTGATTGCATCACAAAGCCAATTAAAACGTTATTTGGTCTATATGGGGCTACGTAATGCTGAGGCAATTCTCCAAGGTGAAAGCCCCCCTTCTCAATTAGGTGTAACGGCACTTTCAGCACATCAGTTAGAGATCCAACTTGAAAAGCCGACCCCCTATTTGCCAGCGATGCTTGCTCACCCCGCACTGTTACCTCAATACCTTGCTCCTCATCAAGGCTTTGTTAGCAACGGTGCTTATTATGTGAAAGATCAGCAAGGCGATGAAATTCATCTGGCGCAAAATCCTTACTATTGGCAAGCTGAGAATGTAGGATTTTCCTTGGTTGATTATAAAAAACTCACGCCAAATCAAGACCTAACGGGCATTGATATTGTTGCCAATCCCAAACAAAGCAATGTGCAAGTCACCTATTTGCCAAAACTTTGTACTTATTACTATGAATTTAATTTTAACGATCCAAGGCTAGCCAAAAGTGCGGTGCGAAAATCCTTAGTTTTTCTCGCTTCTGCACGAAATTTAGTGCGTGGAGAACAGCAGGCACGTCTTGCGAGCAATCATTTTCTGCCCCAATCAATGCAAGGCGAACCTGAAAATGCGTGGTCGCCCGTGCTAGTGGAACAGCTTTTACAGCAAAATGGTATCACCGAAAAATCCCCACTGGTGCTGCGTTTAACCTTTGATCAAGAAGGCTTTAATCACACCATTGGACAACGTTTAGTGCAAATGTGGTCGCAATCAGATCTCATTCATATTCAGGCTGATCCCGTGCCTTGGCAAACCTTGTTGGAAAAACGCGCCAAAGGGGATTTCCAAATTATTCGCTCTGGCTGGTGCGCCGATTATAACGATCCTTCTGCATTTTTGATGAGTTTTTATTCCAAAAGCCCAGACAATAAATCTGCTTATCACAATGAAAAAGTAGATGCGCTGCTAGAGCAAAGTTTGCAACCTATTGCTACGCAAAAACGCACCGCACTTTATCAACAAGTTAGCCAATTATTGCAGCAAGATAATGTAGTTTTGCCCGTTTTTCAGTACACAATCCCAATTTATCTTAGCCCCAACTTACAAGGCATTGATAAACAAAATTCGAGCAATGTGATTTATAGTAAGGATTTGAGATAAATAGCCCCAATAATTTTTATGAGGTTTTAAAATTATTTTGAAAAAATAATTTGTCTAATTTCACTAATTTGTGACGCATTTAAACCATCCCCCCTAAAAAAGCTCTTGAGCCAATTTGTTTGTGTTTCTAACTTATTAGGGTGATGCCTTTTTTCGAAGCTATTTAATTTTGCTTTGGCACGATCAACATAGCTTTTTAATTTTGTTGATTGAGCAGGAGAGAAATCCACCATTTTTATTAGGGCTTTAACATCTTTTTCTGCCAGATTTTCTGCTTTTAATAAAGAATTTACCCAATTAAATTGACTTTGAGGTTTGCTTGGTAAACTTCTCGGAGAGATTTTGTTTATTCTATCAATTTGCTCCTGTATTTTTGAGGCAAATATAGTCATATTTTTAGTTTGACTATTATCTATTGAATGATGATTGGCTTGGGGAATATGATCTATGCTATCTAATCGCTCAGCTTGTTTTATCCGCTCTTTTGTAAGATAGTAATGAATAATAGAATCAAAGCCCTTATCTTTGGAAATAATATAAAGAACATCAAATTGAAATTCTGTGGTAATACGCGCCATTTCATCAACAATAATAAAATCTAACGCATTTTTTCCAGCTTTTGGGCATTCAATAATACGGCAATTTTGTCCGAACATCATCAAAGATTTAATCAGCATAACAGGCAATAATTTTTGGTTTTCACCAATACAAAGCACAATAAAATGATCATTCGGTGATAAATAGTCTAATGTTTTAGGTTGGACATTTTCATAGTCAATAAAGATTAGTTTCATTGCATTACCTTATAAAACCTAAGAATATTTTTAATTTGCAGGCATAGCCTCTTCCACTGGAGCGGGCTGAGCACCTAAAGTTGAGGGTTTTAACACATCCCATAGGCTTTGTCGTTTCGGTTCTGGTGCGGCTTCTCTTGATGCGGAGCAGAAAGATTGGTTACGCTCTGCCCACACTGGGATTTGCCTTGCGCTGCTGCAATCCCAACCGCCATAGCTATTAATGCCGACCCATTTAATGCCTGCTGGGGTTGATGGGCGTAAGGTTTTCGCTTGCGTGCGTTGCAGATAGTTTTTATACACCTGCAATGCGCCTGTTGCGCCTGTTAAACGGGTTTCGCCGTTATCATCACGCCCAAGCCAAACGGTGGCGACATTTTCACCGTCAATCCCCACAAACCAAGTATCACGCGCAGAGTTTGTCGTCCCAGTTTTACCCGCTAGACGTAAATGGGCAAATTGATTTTGCAAACTGCGTGCCGTGCCGCGTTCTACCGTTTGCTGCATTGCAAAAAGGGTTTCATAAGCGGCTTGTGCTGGCACAACTTGTTCTGGTTGCATTGGGCGCTGATAAATAAGTTCCCCTTGCTGATTAGTAATGCTATCAATGGTAGCAAGAGGAATATTTGCCCCTTGGTTTGCAATGGTTTGGAACAATTTCGTTACTTCATAAGGAGAGATCGAGTAAGATCCTAGCAACATTGCTGGCACTTTTGGAATTTTCACTTTATCCCAGCCCATCGCTTTTTGGGTTTCAATCACTTTGCTTAAGCCTACTTTCATTCCAATATTCACCGTTGGAATGTTTAATGAGCGAGCAAGTGCGTCCATTAACATCACCGAGCCACTATAACGGCGATCATAGTTACGTGGTTGCCAAGGAGGGCTGCCTTTAGTGCGAATGGTAATCGGCTGATTTTGAATTGGTGTGTTTAAACGAAATTCGCTCGGTTCAGTAAGTGCGGTCAAATAAATTGAAGGTTTTACTAATGATCCAATTTGTCGTCTAGCATTTAATGCGCGGTTAAAGCCCGCATAGTTGGTTTGCAGGCCACCCACAATGGCTTTGATTTCACCATTGCGATAATCTGCCACGATCATTGCTGATTCTAAATAAGGATTTTTATATTTTAACTGTAATTCAGAAACCGCATTAATCACCGCTTGTTCTGCATAGTGCTGCTGTTTAATATCCAAAGTAGAAAAAATACGTGTGCCAGATAAACTGCTCGCCCGATTTTCACCTAATTGTTGGCGAAGTTCTGCCTGTAAAGTTTGAATAAAAGCAGGATATTTACGGTTAATTTGCCCACGCTTTTGCACGCCAAGAGGACGTTTACTTAACATATCGTAAAGTTCTTGCCCAATCACTTTGTGTTCAAGCAATAAACGCAACACCACATTACGGCGTTCAAGGGCGTTTTCAGGATTACGCCAAGGATTATACAGCGAAGGGCCTTTTACCATTCCCACCAATAAGGCGATTTGATCCAAATTGATCTCACGAATTGAGCGACCAAAATAAAAATGGCTCGCTAATTCAAAACCGTGAATTTGCGTGTTGCCGTTTTGCCCGAGATAAATTTCGTTGAGATAGGTTTCTAAAATGCGGTTTTTATCATAACGCCAATCTAAAATCAGCGCCATTAAGGCTTCGTTGATTTTTCTTGTAAAGGTGCGCTCGTTAGAAAGGAAAAGATTTTTAACCAACTGCTGCGTTAAAGTACTTCCGCCCTGCACACGATGGCCAGCTTGAAAGTTTGCCACCATTGCCCTTGCAATGCCTAAAGGGCTTATGCCTTCGTGTTCGTAAAAACGGCGATCTTCGGTTAAAAGTAAGGTATCAATCAATAATCTTGGGTAATTTTGCAAAGAAAGGGTTAAGCGCTCTTCTTTTTCTGATTGCAACATTGCGATTAATTTCGGCGCAAGCGGAAACGCATCAATGGCTTTCACGTTCACCAAATCTTCGATTACCGCTAATTTATTGTCTTTAAAACGTAAGCGAAAAACACGCTGTGCTTCAGGTTGAACAGGAAATGGAAAAGCGCCACGCAACAAAACAATTGTGTTGTCTTCAATTTTGAAATCCCCTGGTGCAGCCACCATTGTGGTTTGGCGATAATCATTTTCGAGCAGGCGTTGCTTCACTTGTTCAAGGCTAAGCTCATCACTTAAACGAATGGATTCAATACGGCTATACACTTCCGCTGGCAGCTGCCAGATTTGGCCATCCATTTTGGAACGAATTTGTCCGTCTAAATAAATGCCGTAAAAAATGATGTAACACACCACGACAAACGCAACTTTTAGCAAAAAATTACGCAAACGCTTTCTTCGAGAGGGCTTGCTCGTTTTATTTGTTTCTGGCGTTGAGTTGCTTTCTGACATTGCTCTGTTATACCTAGTTATCTGCCCCGAACCTTAGCGGTTAAAGGATAAATAAGATTGTAAAAATTGCTCAAAATCTTCCAAACCACAAAACGCTAAACTTTCTTCATCATAATAATGGAAATCTTGCTCAAGTTCTTGCTGTTCATCAATAGAAAGATTATTCGCGCGCACCATCACTTCATCTGCACTAATAAATACACTGTATTCTGCGCCGAGCAATTTGAAATCCTGCATTGGCGCTTGGCGTGCTTGATTGATAAGAGAAAGTGCGGTAGAAATTAACTGAAAATTTGACCGCACTTCTGTATTAAGCCAATTTGCCACGGCTTCGTGTCCCATTGAACATTTGGCTGAAATCTGTCCGCCTTGGGCAAAAAATTGATAATCCATTTTGCGAATTGGGTTAAATGCTGAAAGATGAACCGCAACCGCAAGTGGTTGTGGCGTTAGGGTTATTTACCACAAAACGCGAGCCTTCCAGCCCTTCGGTGTAATCCACCGTGCCACCAATTAAATACTGCAAACTCATTGGGTCAATCACTAACTGCACGCCGGAATTTTCAATGGTGAGATCGCCATCGTTTACTTTTTCATCAAAGGTAAAGCCATATTGGAAACCGCTACAACCACCACCTGTGATATAAACGCGTAATTTAAGCTCGCTATTTTCTTCTTCGCTGATCAAGGCTTTTACTTTATTAGCAGCCGCATCGGTAAAGGTTAAAGGGATTGCCATATCTGTCATCATTTATCTCGCTTCTATCCTTGTAAATTGTAAGTTGGGTATTATCTAATAACCAAGTAAACCATTCAAGAATTTATCAAGGATTTTTCCACGTAAAGGTGGTAAAATATCGCACAAAATTTTTGTCAAGGAGAAGTTATGGCAATTCCAATTAGAACAGAACAAGAAATCGAAAAACTGCGGGAGGCCTGCAAATTGGCTTCAGACGTGTTAGTAATGATTGAACCCTATGTGAAAGCAGGCGTTACTACAGGGGAATTAGATCGCATTTGCCACGAGTATATGGTGGAACAACAAAAAGTGATCCCCGCTTGCTTAGGCTATCACGGCTTCCCAAAAGCCACTTGTATTTCCATTAACGAAGTGGTGTGCCACGGCATTCCAAGTGAAGGAAAACAGCTAAAAAACGGTGATATTGTGAACATTGATGTTACCGTGATCAAAGATGGCTACTACGGCGATAATTCCAAAATGTTTATCGTTGGCGAACCAAGTATTCGCAGCAAAAAATTAGTGGACGCCACCCAAGAAGCCCTATACATCGGTTTACGCACGGTCAAACCGGGGATTCGCTTAAGAGAAATCGGCAAAGCAATCCAAAAATATGCAGAATCGCAAGGTTTTAGCGTGGTGCGTGAATATTGCGGACACGGCATCGGCACAGAATTTCACAACGATCCACAAGTGCTACATTATGACGGTGATGACGGCGGTGTGATCCTGAAAGAAGGAATGGTGTTCACCATTGAACCGATGATCAACGCGGGCAAACGTGAAGTACGCCTAATGGGCGATGGTTGGACGGTAAAAACCAAAGATCGCAGCCATTCCGCACAATTTGAGCATCAAATTGTGGTTACCGCCGATGGCTGTGAAGTCATGACTATCCGCGAGGAAGAAGAAAAAGCTGGACGCATTCAGCGTTTTATGGTGAATGTGTAATTTCCCCTACAATGTTATTGAATTATTAATGCAATGTAGGGACAGACCTGTGTGTCTGTCCGAATAAAATGTTCTGAACAGCAAGCAACAAAATAGAATGGGCGAACACACAGGTTCGCTGATAAATCTCCCCTAACCCCTCTTTGTCAAAGAGGGGAATTTCTGAGCGGAGATAACTCAAAGTGCGGTAAAAAATTATCAAATTTTCCACCGCACTTTATCTATAACAAACCTGAATAGCCCCAAAGGAACAAGTCCAAATGTTTACCTACTCGCCTACAATCCCACTCAGTATTCAATCCGTCAAACAACAAAAAGATCAGCTAAAAAACCTCGAGCTTGCTGAGTTCCAGCAATCTTCCGTCTATCAATTACTGGAAAATCGTACAAAATTTTATGACGATTTATTGCGACGCCTTTGGGCGCATTTTCAACTGGATCAACAGCAGGATCTTAGCCTGATTGCGGTGGGTGGTTATGGGCGTGGGGAAATGTTTCCCTTGTCTGACTTGGATTTTTTGATTTTGACGAAATCGCAGCCTAGCGAAGACATTCAACAACAAATCCGTGAGTTTGTGCAATTTTTATGGGATTGTGGTTTTGAAGTGGGACATTCCGTTCGCACCTTGGCAGAATGCGAACAAGCTGGGCGAGAAGAGATCTCTATCGCCACCAATTTGCTTGAAAGCCGTTATTTATGCGGTAATGAAAAATTATTTGAAAAACTCACCGCACTTTTAATCCAACCTGATTTTTGGCGTTTGGCGGATTTTTATCAAGCCAAAATCGCCGAAAAAAATGCGCGCTATCAACGCTACCACAATACCAGTTATAACCTTGAACCTGACATAAAATACAGTCCCGGCGGTTTGCGCGATCTGCATTTGTTGTATTGGCTTGCCTTGCGCCACACGGGGGCAAAAAATTTGCAAGATATTTTGCAAACTGGCTTTATTTACCCAGAGGAATATGATTTATTGCAAGAAAAACAGCAATTTCTGTTTAAAGTGCGGTTCGCTTTACATTTAATTTTAAAGCGTTACGACAACCGATTACTCTTTGATCGCCAAGTGAAAGTGAGCGAATTGCTCGGCTATCAAGGGGAGGGCAATCAAGCAGTGGAAAAAATGATGAAAGCCTTTTTCCAAGCCTTACAAACCATTGCCACGCTCACTCACATTTTAACCAAGCATTATCGTGAACATTTTATCGATAAGCCAAGCCAGCAAACTTGTTTTCCGCTGGATCGCCATTTTTACCTTGCCAATAACGCTATTTGCTTAACGCAGAAAGACTGTTTTCAGCAACAGCCTGACAGTATGCTCGATTTGTTTTTCTATCTTACGCAATATCCAACGGCGGAAATTCATTCCAGCACGTTACGCCAATTAATTCGCACGATCGAAACATTTCACGGCTATTTAAGCGAAAATGTGCAAGGTAGAGCAAAATTTTTACGCTTATTTGAACAGCCTCATTGCGTACAACGGGCTTTTTTGCCAATGCACCAATACGGCGTGTTACGCATCTATTTACCGCAGTGGCAGCACATTGAGGGGCTGATGCAATTTGATTTATTCCATAGCTATACTGTTGATGAACATAGCCTGCGTGTAATGCAAAAATTAGAAAGTTTTACTCAGCCAGAAAGTCAAACCGCGCACCCGATTTGTTATGCCATTTTTGCCCGATTATCACAGCGCACTTTGCTTTATCTCGCTGGATTATTCCACGATATTGCCAAAGGTCGTGGTGGTGATCACGCTGAACTTGGCGCGCAAGATATGGCGGATTTTGCTCGGCTACACGGC
The DNA here is from genome assembly GCF_002921145.1 of Avibacterium endocarditidis. GTDB lineage: Bacteria > Pseudomonadota > Gammaproteobacteria > Enterobacterales > Pasteurellaceae > Avibacterium > Avibacterium endocarditidis. Next base: position 5,678 of record NZ_PQVI01000102.1, on the reverse strand, counting down.
TTTTCGAGCCAAGAGAGTGAATTAATGCAATGGCTTGTGGCGCAGCATTTATTGATGTCCGTTACGGCACAACGGCGCGATATTGACGATCCCAATATCGTCCTTGCCTTTGCCGAAGAAGTGAAAACCCAACAACGCCTTGATTTGCTTACTTGTTTAACCGTGGCAGATATTTGTGCCACCAACGAAACCCTTTGGAATAGCTGGAAACGCTCTTTATTAACAAGGCTTTATCAATCCACCACGGCGCAATTTAATTTAGGAATGGCTAGCTTGTTAGATAATCAAGATAAAATTGCACAGCATAAAAATCAGGCTTTGGCTTTATTACAAAAAAACCAGCCCGATCTTGCGCAAGACGCCATTGAACAATTATGGCAGACTTTCCCACCAGATTGTTTTTTACGCAATAATCCACAGCAAATTTGCTGGCACACTAGACTAATCGCAGAAAGCCGCAAGCAAAGTGCGGAGCAAAATGTGGTAAAAATTAGTAATCGTTTTTCCTCAGGTGGCACGGAAGTGTTTATTCATTGTGAAGATCAAGCCAACTTGTTCCATAAAGTGGTGAGTACCATTGGTGCGAAATGTTTCAGCATTCACGATGCGCAAATTCTCACGGCGGAAGACGGCAAGGTGTTCGATAGTTTTATTGTAACCGAATTAGATGGCTCCCTTGCCAAATTTGATCGCCGCCGTGAGCTAGAACACGCTCTGCAAAAAGCCTTGAGCACAAACAAAATCGCCAAAGTCAGCACGATGAAAAATCATCAACTTAAGCCATTTCGGGTAAAAACCGAAGTGCGATTCTTGCATTTGGCCAAAACCACGCACACAGAAATGGAGCTATTCGCCTTGGATAAAGCTGGGCTTTTGGCAGAAATCAGCCAAATTTTCACCGCACTTCAGCTTAACATTCAAAATGCCAAAATCACCACCATTGGCGAAAAAGCGGAAGATTTCTTTATTTTAACTAATCGTGAAGGCAAGGCGCTGTCGGAACAAGAAAGGGAAGTGTTAGAACAGCAGATTTTAGCATCTATATAATAAAACACCGCTTTTTGAAAGAGCGGTGCTTTTTTGCTGATTTTTTCGCTTGTTATTTACGCAAATTTTCTAAAGCTACGGCGGTGATGATGATTGCGCCGCCGAGTAGCATTGTGAGTGTTGGGACTTCATTGAGCCACAGCCAAGCGATTAAAATGGCGTAAACGGGTTCAAGGGAAATAATCATTGCGGCGGTTCTAGCGCTGAGTACATCAAGGCTGGAAACAAACAGGGTGTACGCAAGGCTGGTACAGAGCAAGCCAATGCAGGCGATCCAAAACCAATCTTGCAATGATACGCTCGGTAATTCGTTGGCATAGAACGGTAAAAGCACGATAACGCCCACCAAATATTGCCACCAGCTCGCTTGACTGCCTGAAAGTATGCCGCGATTTTTGCGATTTAGCACCGCAAGCAAGCCGTAAATGGCGCCGGAAAAAATGCCCCATAACAGGCCTTGTGTGGATTGGTTGCCAAATTCAAAAGCGGGCGTAACAAGGATTAAACCGAGCGTAATGGCGAGTAATAAGAAAAACTCGCGCAATTTCAACCGCACTTTGAAAATCAGCATTTCAAACAAGCACACAAAGGCAGGGAAACTGGCAAAGCCCAGCGTTCCCACTGCCACACCGCCTACTTTCACCGCAATATAAAAGGTAACCCAATGGGCGGTAAGCAAACTCCCCAACACAAATTGTAACAAAATGCCTTGTGTGGAAAGTTTGGTTAAGGGCGTTTTCTTATACAGGAAGAACAGGGAAAGCGCTACCAGTGCGATAAAAACGCGCCCTAGTACCAACACGCCTGCACTGCTTTCAATAAGCACACCTAGCACGCCAGTTAAACCAAATAACACCGCGGTGCTATGCACTTTGAGCAAAGCCAGCTGATATTGCTTGTTTGCGTTTTCCATTTTTCCCCTTATGCGTCTTGCTATTTTTCGTTACGCCGTTTTCATTTCAGCGAAAGCCTTATCGGCGGCTTGTAAGGTGCGTTCAATATCTTCATCGCTATGCGCTAAAGACATAAATCCCGCCTCATAAGCAGATGGCGCAAGATACACACCTTGTTCAAGCATTTTATGGAAAAACTGTTTGAATTTTTCCGCATCACATTTCATCACTTGCTGATAAGTGCTGACTTCAGGCTGATCGGTGAAGAAAATACCAAACATTCCACCCACATAATTCACCACAAATGGAATGCCGTGTTTGTCAGCAAGCGCTTTTAAGCCAAGGGCTAATTTTTCTGTTTGCTCAGCCAGACGCTGTTCATTGCCAGCTTTTTTCAGCTCGGTTAAACAAGCCAGCCCTGCCGCCATTGCGATTGGATTGCCTGAAAGCGTTCCTGCCTGATAAACAGGGCCAGTTGGCGCGATATATTGCATAATTTCTTTTTACCGCCAAATGCGCCCACTGGCATTCCGCCACCGATCACTTTACCAAGGGTGGTTAAATCAGGGGTTACGCCATAATATTGCTGCGCACCGCCTAATGCCACGCGAAAGCCTGTCATCACTTCGTCAATAATTAACAATGCGCCATATTGATCACAAAGTTCACGCAGTTGTTGTAAAAAGCCGGCTTTTGGTGGAATACAATTCATATTGCCTGCCACTGGCTCAATGATCACACAAGCAATGTCATCAGGATATTGCCCAAAGGCTTGCTTAACAGAATCAATATTGTTGTATTCGCAAGTTAAGGTGTGTTTAGCAAAATCTGCTGGCACACCGGGGGAGCTTGGTTGACCAAGGGTTAGCGCGCCAGATCCTGCTTTTACCAGTAAACTATCAGAATGGCCGTGATAGCAGCCTTCAAACTTGATGATTTTATCTCGTTTGGTATAACCACGCGCCAAACGAATGGCAGACATTGTGGCTTCTGTGCCTGAACTGACCATTCGCACCATTTCGATCGAAGGCACAAGCTGGCAAACCAACTCTGCCAAGTCAATTTCTAACGGCGTAGGCGCACCAAAGCTCAAGCCTTTTTCTGCGGTTTTTAACACCGCACCTAAAATGGCTGGATGATTGTGGCCTAAGATCATCGGCCCCCAAGATCCCACATAATCAATGTACTGCTTGCCGTCTGCATCAAAAATATAAGCGCCCTCAGCACGATCAATAAATACTGGCGTGCCGCCAACCCCATTAAACGCGCGAACAGGGGAATTCACCCCACCGGGGATCACTTTCTGCGCTTGGGAAAAGAAATTTTCTGAATGGTTCATCGTTTGTCCTTTATCTTGTTTAAGAGAGAAATTGAGTTATTGTACTGTAAAACTAAGTAAATTTATAAAAATATTTATGTACGCTTTTGCCTTTATGGTATGCTTTCGCCACTTATTTTTTACTGAAATTATTTATTATGTTGTTGAGTTTTCTGCTCACATTTCTCGGCGCACTGCTCTCTTTATTTGCAATGCGTCCGATTGCGCAAAAAATCGGTTTAGTGGATAAACCAAATTACCGCAAACGCCACAAAGGGGCAATCCCCCTGATTGGGGGCATTTCGCTATTTATCGGTAACTGCGTGTTCTATTTTTTAGAATGGGATCAAATGCGGCTGCCTGCACTCTATCTTTTCAGCATTTTTGTGCTGTTAGCCATTGGTATTTTAGACGATCGCTTTGACATCAGCCCCTTTATTCGCGCAGGAATCCAAGCTTTTCTCGCCATTTTAATGATCGATATGGGTAATATTTATCTCGATCATCTTGGACAAATTTTAGGCCCGTTCCAATTAACGCTCGGCTCAATCGGCTTGATGATCACGGTGTTCGCCACCATCGCTGTGATCAACGCGTTCAATATGATAGATGGCATAGACGGCTTACTCGGTGGCTTATCCAGCGTGGCTTTTGGTGCGATTGGCATCTTGCTAGTAATGGATAACCAAATGGATCTCGCCTATTGGAGTTTCGCCTTAATCATCGCTATTTTGCCTTATTTAATGCTCAATCTTGGTATTCCTTTTGGCACAAGATTTAAAGTGTTTATGGGCGATGCAGGCAGCACGCTGATCGGCTTTACCATTATTTGGATTTTGCTACTTAGCACGCAAGGCAAAGGTCACCCAATGAACCCAATCACCGCACTATGGATTATCGCCATTCCCGTGATTGATATGATCGCCATTATTTACCGCCGCTTACGCAAAGGCAAAAGCCCATTCCGCCCAGACAGGCTGCATATTCACCATTTAATGGTGCGCGCAGGGCTAAATTCACGCCAAGCCTTTTTATTAATCACCTTTATTGCCGCACTATGCGCAGGTTTTGGTATTTTAGGCGAAGTTTATTACATCAATGAATGGATAATGTTTGTCGGCTTTATTCTGTTATTTTTCATTTATGTTTTTTCTATCGCTAGAGCGTGGCGCATCACCCGCTGGGTAAGAAGAATAAAACGCCGCCATCGCCGTTTAGCACAACAATAGGAGAAAAGAATGCAATCACAAAATGCAGCAAAGAAATCTTTTATTATTATTATTTTAGTGACGATCATTTTTGCTTTAGCTGGGTATGGTGCAAGTTTCTTGCAAAAGCCGCAATGGAAAGCAGAAGCAAAGATCTATCAACCAACCACAAATCAATTAGGCAACTATTATGCCTTGGCGTCAATGTATCAATTTATCCAAGGCAAAAACGAACCTGAAACATTGTTAGTGAATAAAGTGTATGATGAATTTAAACGTCAGCTTTCTGCTTACGATAATATTCGTCAATTTTGGCTAGAAAGCTCTTACTATAAACAAAGAGAAACAGGGAATGTACAAAATGATGAGGCATTGCTTGAGCAGTTAGTAAAAACAGTAAAATTTTCCACCGCACTTAAAGGACAGGCTGAAACGCTTTCCATACAGTTAGACAATCCTAAGCAAGCCTTGGAAATGCTCAATGCATTTATAGCACAAAGCAATCTTGCTGCAAGAGAGGTAATTTATAATGAATTGATAGGGCAGTGGAAAAATTTATTTAATCAGGTAAATAGTGCTGCCCAATTAAAGTTAGGGGCAACCTTGCAGGGTAACGCACTTGGTACACAAGATTGGCAAGGAAAATTGAATATGATGAAATCAGTTAATCCCCTTGATAATAATCTGAGTGCTTACCGTTACCTTAAATCCCCAACCCAGCCACTCAACCCTGAACGTTCTGTGTTATATTGGGTGTTGTGTGCGGGAGGATTGGGGTTAGTTGTTGGAATGTTCCTAGCAAATACATTTACAAGAAAGACTAAAAAAGAAAGCGTGGAAGAATAGAAGAGCGGTTGGATTTTTAAGAGTTTTATAAAAGATAGACAAGTATTTTATGTTTTATAAACAAATTGAACAAAAAACTATCTTGCGATAAAAAAAATAAAAAAAATACTAGACAAGCTATTTGGAAACTCTTAATATACGCCCCGCAACGACGCAGTGAGATATAAAACGCGTTCGTAGCTCAGTTGGATAGAGCGTTGGCCTCCGGAGCCAAAGGTCGCAAGTTCGAATCTTGTCGAGCGCGCCAGAGTCAATGCAATACAACAATGGTGGCTATAGCTCAGTTGGTAGAGCCCCGGATTGTGATTCCGGTTGTCGTGGGTTCAAGTCCCATTAGCCACCCCAATTTCTGTCGGCGAGTAGCGC
>NZ_PQVI01000101.1:7514-12846 GCF_002921145.1 Avibacterium endocarditidis | reverse complement strand
GATCTCGCTCATTGATATCCCTCATAAAAAATTAATGAAAAACCGACCGCACTTTATCTAAATAGATGAAATGATTTCCACCATTATCGGCATGAACAAAAAAGCCTATCACAGAGGATAGGCTTATTATAGTGAAATTAGGGTAAATTCCTAGTCAGTCAAATTAGAAACTGTAATTTAGATTTAAACCGTAGAGGTTGGCACTGGATTTGGAGATATAATCCGCTTCAATTTTGATCGTGCCTTTCACATAATCTTCAGTAAAGTGAACTTTTTTACCGCGTAAGTGAGCAAAACCAAAATCAACCGAGAGATTTGGTGTAAATGCATAAGTTGCTCCTAAGCTATACCAAGTTCTGTTTGTATCAGGAATAGCTGCCGTTGCTTCGCCCGCTGCTTTGTCATAAGCAACACCCGCACGCAAGAGCAGTTGTTCATTCACTTTATAAGTACCACCTAATGCAAAGCGTGAAGCATTGCGGTAATTAAGATCCTTATGGAACGCTTCGCTTCCATTATCAAATGTTGCATGTAAGCTTTGTAAACGGCTCCATTTAGTGCGTTTGTAGCTATAATGCAATGCAAAATCATCCGTGAATTGGTGAAAGCCAGAGAACTCCCAGTAGCTAGGCAAATGTAAAGTCAGTCCACCCACTCCCGTTTGACTATTACCAATAGCGGCTCTATCTTTAAAATCAATATCAACCTTAGAATGATAAGCAAAACCAAGACGATGAGCTTCGTTAAATTCGTAAACTAAGCCCGCATTCCAACCAAGCCCCCAGGCATTTTTATCTTGTAAACGAACAACTGATGTGGTTTTCGCCATCGCGTTACTTTGTGCGGTAACCACCGCAGCAAATGATGAACGTGCCGCAGTTAAGATCTGTGAATATTTTTTCTAAGGCATCATCAAGAACCCCAGCATTACGTTCAAGTTTGGCTTTTGCATAAACCGCATTTAGCCCTGCACCGAAACTTAACCCTTGTGTTACACGATATGCACCACTTAAATTTAAATTAATGGTCGTTAGATCTGTTTTTCCACCAAAAATGCCGCCATTATAATCTGAGCTATATTCGCTTTTTAAACCAAAATTAACGTTCATTCCGGCTCCAATCGCAAATTTATCGTTTATTGGCGCAACAAAATACATATTTGGTACAAATGCCCCCGGAACCACATTGTTATTAGCTAAGCTTCCTTGCGCAACCTGTGCAGAAGTAGTATTTAGAGCAGCTGTCGCGGTTACCGTACCATCAACACGAATTTTAGAATCCACATAAACCCCACCCACGCTAAATTGGTTGGTTTTAAATAAAGTCATTAAAGCTGGGTTGGTTGCCACCACAGAGGCGTTATCAGCAATGGCTGCTTCACCAGCATAGGCACGGCCTAAACCTGAGCTTGAAACTTCTGCTAATTGGAATGCTGCTGCCTGTGCACCTCCTGCAACAGCTAATAATGCAGAAGAAAGTAATGTTCTTGAAAAAATGTTGTTTAGTCATTTGTAACCTTTTTCGATTAAATTGATAAAAATTGATTAGAAAAGCTGCTGGATTATAAAGAAAGCACTACACTAGTGCAAACAAATTTAGCCTAACTAATCAGAGTTCAGACCAGTTGAAAAATATAAAAAGAAAACAAAGGGATAATAAGCAGCCAGTTCATCGCAAACTTAGCTGTTATATCAAAAATAAGAATAAAAAAATGCCCAGCTAAGCCGGGCATTGATAAATTACTAAATGTGAGAAAAGTTTAGAAAAAAGACCACAATAAAATATGGCTAATAACTGTGGTGAGAGTATCCGCAAGAACATCACCAATGGATAAACGGTGGCGTAAGAAAGTGCGGCAATTCCGCTGTCTTCTTTAATCGCATTGGCAAAGGCAAGCGCAGGGGGATCTGTCATTGAGCCTGCAAGTAAACCACATAAAGACAGGTAGTTAAGTTTTAGGTATAAACGCGCAAACAGCCCCACCGCCATTAATGGGAAGAAGGTGATGATAATGCCATAGCCCATCCATTCAAGCCCAGAACCATTTACTAGGGTATCCACAAAGTTACCGCCTGATTTTAGCCCTACAACCGCAAGGAATAAAACAATGCCAATTTCGCGTAACGCTAAGTTAGCACTTGGTGGCATAAACCAGTAAAGTTTTCCAATGCTCCCTATTCTTGCCAAAATCAGCGCAACAACAAGCGGCCCACCAGCTAAACCCAGTTTTAGCGCCACAGAAAGGCCCGGAATATAAAAAGGAATTGAGCCGACTAACACCCCTAAGCCAATCCCAATAAAAACAGGGAGCATTTGCACTTGTTGCAATTTTTGCTGTGCGTTACCAATTAAGGCAATGGCGTTATCAATCATATCAGCGCGTCCGACAATGTGTAGCACATCACCAAATTGCAAGCTCGTATTTGCACTTGGTACAAGTTCCACCCCAGCACGGTTTAACCGAGAAATCACCACACCATATTTTTGATGAATACCCAAAGATTTAATGCGTTTTCCCAAGACTTTTTCATTGGTTACCACAATGCGCTCAGAACGAAGATCACCAGTGAGCGTTGAACGTGGCACATCCACTTCTTCACCAATCACGAGTTTCATTTTTCTTAATGTATGCGCTTCCCCTACTAAATGGAGCAAATCATCAAGAAAAATTTCGGTGTCTGCATTCGGCACGCTTACGTTATCACCACGTTTTAAGCGAGAGCAAACCACCTCTTTGCTTTCAAACCCCGGGATTTCAATTAGCGGCAAGCCGTTAAGATTTGGGTTGGTTACGCGCACATTCATTGAACGCAAACTTTCCTTATCCTGACCGCTTTCGCGTTGGAAATTGGCGTCCTCTTCTTCCACTTTTATTTTAAAAAACAACCGCACTAACCACATTGTGAGTAAAATCCCACAAATCCCAAAAGGGTAAGCTACGGCATAAGCCATACCCATATTACTGGTGGTATGGCTCATTCCCAATTCAGCAAGAATTTGTTGCCCTGCCCCTAAAGATGGAGTATTAGTTACCGCCCCAGAATAAACCCCAAGAATAATATCAAGTGGCACATCAGCGGCTTTATATAACACAACCACACTGGCTGCCCCAAGTAATACGATGAGTACCGCTAACCCATTGAGTTTTAAGCCTGATTCTCGTAATGAGGCAAAAAAACCCGGCCCTACTTGAATACCAATCGTATAAACAAATAAGATCAAGCCAAATTCTTGAATAAAATGTAGCGTATGTGCATCTAAATGCACGCCATATTGGTTGGTAAAATGGGCAACAATGATCCCCCCAAACAATACCCCCCCAATACCGAGCCCTACGCCACGAATTTTAAAATGACCGATCCATAATCCGACCACCGCAACGAGGGCTAAAATGCTAATCGTAACTGCAATATCACTCATAACAACCTCAAAAATTTAATTTAACTAAAAAAATTATAGCAATCTCCAGATAGAAAGAATAAATTAAAGTCCAAAAATTTAATCTACATCACATTTTTCTTGCTTACCGCATTAATTTCTTTAACAATCTTTGAACAAATTTCTCATTCTGCTATCTAAACAACACGATTAACTATTTTCTTTTCTATCAACTCATTACTCGGAAATATTATGAATTGGTCAGACGAATTACTAAGTTCATTTTTATGGATAATCCAAAGCCTCGTGATTACGAGCATTGTCTTCTCCCTTATCTTAGCGCTTTTAGTCAAAACAACTCGCTGGGCGCATCAATTTTGGCTTTTAGCTAAAAATTACCTTTCCCCCAAACAGAGCCTCAAACCACTCTGCTATTTTTGGGTGATCATCTTCTTTAATCTAGTTGCTGTGCGGTTAGATATTCTATTTTCTAATTGGTATAACGCAATGTACAGCGCATTACAAGAAATGAATGTCAGTGTATTCTGGCAACAAATGGTCGTATTTTCCTTGCTTGCCACTGTTCACGTGTTGAATGTGCTGTTTACCTACTACATTTCGCAACGCTTCAAAATTCAATGGCGAACTTGGCTCAATGGGCATTATGTAGAAAAATGGACAGCCAACCAAGCCTATTATAAAACCCTATATAGCCTCAATCAGCTAGACAATCCCGATCAACGTATCCAGCAAGATATTGAATCTTACATCAACAGCTCGCTCAGTTTTGCTACAGGCGTGATTTCCTCCACAGTTTCACTCATCGCATTCACCGCGATTTTGTGGAACTTATCAGGGCCAATGGAAATCGCGGGCTATGAAATCCCGCATATGATGGTATTTTTAGTGTTTATTTATGTGCTTATTACCAGTGTGATTGCCTTTAGAATTGGACGACCATTAATTAAACTCAACTTCGCTAATGAAAGGCTCAACGCAAATTACCGTTATTCCCTCATTCGCCTAAAAGAATATGCGGAAAGCATTGCCTTCTACCGTGGTGAAAAAATGGAACAACACTTATTGTTCAAACAATTCAATAAAATTATTGGAAACATCTGGCAACTGGTTTACCGCACCCTGAAATTATCTGGCTTTAACTTAGCTGTTTCACAGATCTCCGTTGTCTTCCCACTTCTTATTCAAGCGGGGCGCTACTTCAGTGAACAAATCAAACTCGGTGATTTAATGCAAACCGCCCAAGCCTTTGGCAAAGTACAAGAATCTCTTTCTTTTTATCGTAATTCTTATGATGATTTCGCGGCTTACCGTGCTGTGCTTGATCGTTTAACAGGTTTTCATAGTGCGATCAACGCAGTTAATCAACCGTCTAAAACCCAGCTTCAAGATAGCCAAGGCGAAGTGGCATTCCAAAATCTCACTATAAAACGCCCTGATGGAAAAAGCCTGATTGAAAACTTAAACCTCACCTTTCCCCTAGGCACAAGGGTACTAATTCAAGGGCAATCTGGGGTTGGAAAAACCACGCTATTACGCACCGCAGCAGGGCTTTGGCAATATTCCGAAGGCACCGTAATCTGCCCGCAACACAGCGCCCTATTTCTTTCGCAAAAACCTTATTTGCCGCAAGGTCGCTTAATTGATGCCCTTTATTATCCTGCAATGGCAAGTGAAGATTGCAATCTCGCTGCAATCCAACAAATTATGCAACAAGTTAATTTAGGACATTTAACCGATAAGCTCGAGCAAGAACAAGATTGGACGCGCGTGCTTTCTCTCGGCGAACAACAGCGCCTTGCCTTTGCCCGCTTATTATTACACAAGCCACAGGTGGCATTTCTTGACGAAGCAACAGCAAGTATGGACGAAGGATTGGAAGACGCAATGTATCAGTTATTAAAAAGCGCATTGCCAAATACCACCATAATCAGCG
>NZ_PQVI01000101.1:0-7423 GCF_002921145.1 Avibacterium endocarditidis | reverse complement strand
TTTGTAATAAGAAAAGTGACGGTGGAAAAACTCAATATTTTTCCACCGCACTTCATATTTTATAGAATACTAAACCGAATTGGCACGGTCATTGAAGGTGAAAGTCCTGCTGGTCTTGCGCCGATAGATTTTGTTCGGTTTACCGCCTCTAAGGCGGCTTTATCTAAATCATTATTACCAGAGGATTTTACGAGTTGAATATTACTCAACGAACCATCTGCAGCAATATTAAAACTCACTGTCGCCACCCCTTGTTTACGCATCATTTTAGCCCGTTGTGGGTAGCGTCTATGGCGTTCTATTTCTCGGCGCAATGCGCCCATATAGGCATTCTTTACATCAGAGCCAGCACTTTTACTAACAAGGTTTGGATTATTCACCGTTGCCTTGCCTAAGCTGGTTGCTGTCGCTGTGATTTTCGCTTCAGAATTCACATTGCGATCCCCTTTTTCAAGCGCCTTATTCGCCAAAGGTTTCTCTTTGAGTTGAGGTTTCTCTTTTTTCGGTTTTTCTTTCTTTTTCTCTTTCGGTTTTTCTTTCTTAATTTCTTTTGGCTTTTCCGGTTTTGGCGGTTCAGGTTTTACAATGGGATCGGGCACCGTTTCTTTTGCCACTGGCTCTGGCTCAGGTTCTGCAACAGGTTCTGGCGCGGGTTCAGGTTCTTCAACGGTCATTCCCATTAGCATTTCCATTGAAATACTGTTGTCGATCACGTCTGCTTGATACCCATTGGCGCTGCTATCGGCTTTTACAGCATAGACAATCGCCCCGATCACGGTGGCGTGAAATAGGAGAGAAAAGAAGAAGCCGAACCAAGAACGATGTTTATTTGCCATTTATTTGCCTTTTTCTTTCATTGTAACAATGGCAACATTTTTGATGTTATTTTTCGCCATTAAATCTGTCAGGCTAACAAAATCTTGGAATGTGGCTTTGGCGTCCACTTTCAGGGTCACTTTTTGATCTTTTGCCCAGCTTGCCACTTCTTTTTCCATTTGCGCTAAATCTGTCGGCTTATCGTTAAAAAAGATTTCGCCTGTTTCCGTAACGGTTAATAATTTGGCTAAATCGTCCGATTTAAACGCTACGGTGCTGCTGGCTTTTGGCACGTTCACTTGAATTTTGCCTTGCGAAATAAAAGACGCGGTGATTAAGACAATCGCCAGCAACACTAACATAATGTCAATGAAAGGGATAATATTGATTTCATCAAACTTTTTCACATTATGCCCCTAGATTTTTTGTCCGTTTAAGGCTTTCCATTTTAGGCGATTGACTTCCACTTTGCGTTGCAAGCCGTTGTAAAACACCATTGATGGAATGGCAACTAAAATCCCCACCGCCGTGGCTTTTAAGGCGAGGGAAAGGTTAAGCATAATGGCAGCGGCATCAATGTCCCCACCTGAATTTCCTAATTCATAGAAAGTTAATAAAATCCCGATAACTGTACCCAATAAACCCACATAAGGGGCATTTGAGCCAATGGTGGAAATAATAGTTAGGTTACGGTTGAGATCAATGTCTAACTCGTGGATATTGGTGTAGTGCGAAACATTCACACGGCTTAAAAAGATAAAGCGTTCAATCACGAACCATACCATAATAAAGCTCATTAAACCGAGTAAACCTAAAATAATGTAATCAACATAATGTTGTAAAAATGCGAATAATTGCGGCATTGAGAAATCCTTAACGCTGACTTCAAATAAAACGAGGCAAATTGCCCTTAATTGTTATTGAGAATGAATTTCAATTAGGTTGCAAATTGTAGCAAATTAAAAATTTGCGGTCAAAGCACAAACAAAAAATGCGGTGAAAAATCACCTCACTTTGTTTTTTCACATTTAGAATGTGTAACTCACATTCATTCGGAAATCACGCCCTGCGCCAGTTAGGCTGTTTACCCCTGCACGTTGGCTGTGGCTTTTGTAGTTCTTGTTGAACACGTTATCCACCGCAACATTAATGGTGAGATTTTCGTTTGCTTCCCAACTTGCGTAAAGATCATTGACGCCGTAACCCGGTTGTTTCACGCTGTCGCCTGAACCAGAACCACGGCTTGGTGTTCCCGTTTCACCTTCAACAAAACGTCCTTTCCAACCGATTTCAAGATTAGGTTGCTCAAATTTATAGGAAACCTCAGTCGTCCAAGTTCGCCCAGTAGCAACGGCAAATACGGTATTATCCGCCACATTGCCATAAACTTCTGGCTTGCTTTCAGCCACGCCAGCACGCAAGGTTAGCCCTGAATATTTGTAAGCTGCGCCTAATTCATAACCTTGGTTACGCAATAATGCGCCGTTGTAAATGGCGTTATTTTTTAACGACATCGCATCTTTCACTTTTTGCCAGAAGTAACTTCCGTTTAATGAGAAGCTGTCGTTCAAATCGTAGTTAAAACCAATTTCTGCATTGCGTGCTTGCTCTGCACGGATATTGCTATCCACGCTAATTGTGCCAGAGCCTGCAATCACCACTTCATATAAACGAGGGCTGCGGCTTGCATAGTTCAAGCTGGTATTCAGGCTTAAATCATCAGAAACTTGCCAAATTAAGCCCGCACTTGGGTTGAAATGCCCTTTGCTGGCTTTTTTACCATCAGAGGCCTTAAACTCAAAATAGTCGTAACGTGCGCCTGTGGTTAGGGTAACTGGCCCAATGCCCCAAATGCCTTCTACATAAAATCCAAGATCATCTTTACGTTGATTATGCGCCCCTGCGGCAAGTTGGTTTGGTTTCCCCACTTGTTTACGATAGTTTACACCGTATTTCACAAGGTGATTTTCACCAATAGCGCTGTCTAAATTTAAGTTTGCCCCAGTGGTAAGAATACGGGTTTGCCCTGTAGGTTCTTTACGCACACGTTTAGTGTGATAAACATTGGCGTTGGCTTCGGTAATAAAGCCCATATTTTTACCCGTCCACTCTAAATTGGTGGTATCTTGCGTGGTGGTGCGGTAACGTGGATTGTTGTTATCTTCATTCACAACATAGTTACCGTTTTGATCAAGGACATAGTAAGAATCATTGCCACGTCTGTCTTTCCCAGCATAAACGGAACTTAAGCTGTAACCCTTATTGCGTTGCTCTGGTGATAAGCGTGATGTAGAAATATAAGAATTGGTAAAATCAAATTCTTCACGCAATGCTCTTACGCCGTAATAGCGCTCTTGGCGATGGCTTAATACCACACGTTGATTTTCAGTAATATCCCAACCGAGTTTGGCTAATAAACCACGCTCACCTAAGGCACTGTTTTGTACAATGTCTGAGCCGTTAAGGTTTTGGTAGCCTTTACCGCCTTTGTAATTTTCTTTATGGTTCCAGTTGCCAGAAATCAAGGCATCAAATGCCCCAACTTTGCCATAAACACTTGCGCCTTGCGTATAGCCTTTATTACTGCGTACGCCACCAGTGAGCTTAAAGCCAAAATTTTGCCCCTCTCTCAATAAATCCTGCGCATCAACTGTGGTTGCAATGATTGAGCCACTGGTTGCACCAATCCCAGCACTGGCTGACCCCGCCCCTTTTTGCACATCAATACGCTTAATCAAAGCGGGATCGAGTAAAAACCGCCCTTCGTGATGGAAAGATTGTGTATCTGAATACGTATTATCCACTTTGAAATCAATTTGATCTTGCCCCATTCCACGAATAGTTACCCATTGTGATGTCCCACCATTTCCGCCACCGAAATTGATGGCTGGCTCATCAAATAATAAACCACGCAAATCCGTCTCCGTGCTACGTTCCATTTGTTTTAGGGTAACAACATTGGTTTTGCTTTTCGCCCCTGTATTTTCCGTGATGACATCAATCACACCAAGGCTTTCCGCTTGTACCGCTGTAGCAACAAGCGTAGCGAGAGGTAAAAGAACAAATTTTGCTTTTTTCATAATGAACTTCCTTTATTTCATATTGTCAAATTATTGAGAATTATTATTGTTTACTTTTGCATTTATGGTCAATAACTAAAAATTCAAAAGATAAAAATTTCTGAAACAGGAAGAAAATCCTTAAAAATTGAGAAAAATTTTGTAAAAAATCACCGCACTTTGTGAAATAAATTAGATAACGTTTAAAGATAAAAAGTAAATAAAAGGCAAAAGAAAAAGACGAAAGGCAAACTACCTTCCGTCTTTGTGATTTTATGATAGGAAAAACCGTTTATTCTGGCTGTTTTGTTGGTGAGATTTTTTCTACTTTTGCTTGTTTCACCATATTATCCGCTACTTCTAAAATAGTGATTTTTAAACCGTTGATTTCACATTCCGTGCCTTCTTCGGGGATTTCTTCCAAATGCTCTAAAATCAATCCGTTGAAAGTGCGCGCTTCGTCGGTGTCTAAATGCCAGTCAAACAATTTGTTCAGATCACGAATATTGGCAGAGCCTTCAATGATCATTGAGCCGTCAGATTGCTGAGTAACTTCTTCATCAATGGACGGGGCAGTTGACGTGGTAAATTCGCCCACGATTTCTTCCAAAATATCTTCCAAGGTGACCAAGCCTTTGATGTCGCCATATTCGTCCACCACCAAGCCAATACGCTCTTTTTTGTTGCGGAAATTCAATAATTGCGCATTAAGCGGTGTGCCTTCAGGGATAAAATAAGCCTCGTCCACCGCACGAATGAGCGTTTCTTTGCTAAATTCATTTTTGTCCAACATTAAGCGGTAAGCCTCACGCACCCGTAAGATACCCAGTACATTTTCGTCCATACTCTCTTTGTACAGCACCACTTTACTATGTGCGGAATGGTTGAGCTGACGCATAATGGCTTTCCAATCATCGTCAATGTCGATCCCGCCAATGTCGTTGCGCGGCACCATAATGTCGTCCACGGTAACTTTTTCTAAATCTAAAATAGAAAGCAACATTTCTTGGTGGGCGGAAGGAATGAAATGCCCCGATTGGTTCACAATGGCGCGTAATTCTTCGGTGCTTAGCGAGCTGGTTTTTTGCTCGTTTTTCACGCGAAATAATTTCATCAAGCCACGAATAATTAGGTTCATCAAGAACACAATGGGGCTAAAAATTTTCAGCAATGGTGTGAGAATATGGCTGGATAAAAACGCCACTCTTTCTGGATAAAGTGCGGCAATGGTTTTCGGGAAAATTTCCGCAAAGATCAACATTGCGAAAGTTAATGCCCCTGTAGCAATCGCCACGCCCATATCGCCATATAAACGCATACCAATAATGGTGGCGATGGCAGAGGCGGAAATATTCACAAGGTTATTACAGATAAGAATCAGGCTAAGTAAATATCTGTTTTTTTCAAAAGTTTTTCTGCTTTTTTCGCCCCTTTATGCCCTTTTTCGGCTAAAAAGCGCATACGATAGCGGTTGGCGGAAAGCAAGCCTGTTTCTGAACTGGAAAAATAGGCGGATAAAATGAGTAAAATAATTAAAGTGATAAATAACGTACTAAGGGGAATACTATCCAAAATCAAGTCCTTTTATAAAACCATCGTTCTTGGGCGGCAAAATTAAAGCCCTAGCCCAAACGCAACTCGACTTCCAAAATAGGCAATCGAAAGCAAAATCATACCTGAAATGCTATAAATAATCACCTTTTTTCCACGCCAATGCCATTTCCAATGCCCGATTAACGCGACACCTAACACCAACCACGCAAGGAAAGAAAAGATGGCTTTTTGTACATTTTGTACGCCGAAGAAATCTGGCAAATAAATCGCACCAGAAATTAACGTTAAGGTAAGCAACACTTCACCACTTAACATTAAGCGGAAAAAATGGCGTTCCACCGTCATTAATGGCGGAATAATTGGCGATAGAGCCAGTTTTTTACTTTAAGATTGCGGTCAATCCACCACAACTGCACGGCATATAAAGTGGCAATAAAACAGACAGCATAAGCCAACAACGCCAAGCCGATATGCAAGATAAACCCACATTGTGGATCAAATGCTGCACGATAGAAAAAGGTAAAAATGTTTGTAAAATCAAATTGATAATGGCAAGGCAATAGACAATCGGCAACAAAAACCATAGCGTATTCACCCGAAAACCAATGGCAAAAGTTGCTAAAGCTGCCACGATCACACTTAGCAAGGAACTGATGTCCATTAAGGTGAAGGTTTGCTCATTCGCCCAATGGGAAAACAACGGCGCAAGGCTAATGCCGTGGGTAATAATCGCCAAAAGTGCGGTGCAAAAAAACAATGTTTTATTCGGTTTTTGGTTTGTTCGCCCGAATGGGCTTTCAACAACATCGGGGTAATGAGAAGAATACTAATTAAATATAAAAAAATTGAAACAACGGCAAACCACATTTTTATTCACCTTTTTATTCGCTTTAATGCCAAATTAAGAACTATTCTTATTCTAGCCTTGCCGCACTAAAATCGCTATAAATTTCTTTCAAATGATGAAAATCTGTGGGATTTCAGTATAATTGGCACAATTTATTTCATTTCATTCCACTCAAATTTAGGAAAAACGATGTTTGAAAACCTTTCTGATCGGCTCTCGAAAACCCTGCGTAACATAACAGGGAAAGGGCGTTTAACCGAAGATAATATTAAAGATACCCTGCGCGAAGTGCGTATGGCATTGCTTGAAGCAGACGTGGCGTTGCCTGTGGTGCGTGAATTTATCAATAAAGTGAAAGAACGTGCTATCGGCGAGGAAGTGAATCGTAGCTTAACACCGGGGCAAGAATTTCTCAAAATAGTGCAATCCGAGCTTGAAAAAGCGATGGGTGAAGCAAATGAAAGCCTAAATCTTGCCACTCAGCCGCCAGCGGTGATCCTAATGGCGGGTTTGCAAGGGGCGGGTAAAACCACCAGTGTGGGGAAATTAGCTAAATTCTTGCGTGAACGTCAGAAGAAAAAAGTGATGGTGGTGTCGGCGGACGTGTATCGCCCTGCGGCGATCAAACAGCTTGAAACCCTCGCGCAAGCCGTTGGGGTGGATTTTTTCCCGTCTAACAGCCAGCAAAATCCAGTAGAGATTGTGCAAGCCGCCCTAGCAGAGGCTAAGCTCAAATTCTATGATGTGTTGATTGTGGATACCGCTGGTCGCCTGCACGTTGATGGCGAAATGATGGAGGAAATCCAAAAAATTCACACCGCACTTAATCCTGTGGAAACTCTTTTCACCGTGGACGCAATGACGGGTCAAGACGCCGCCAACACTGCAAAAGCGTTCAACGAAGCCCTCCCACTTACTGGCGTGATTCTCACCAAAGTGGACGGCGATGCGCGCGGCGGTGCGGCACTTTCTATTCGCCAAATCACCGGCAAACCGATTAAATTCCTAGGGGTTGGGGAAAAAACAGATGCCCTTGAGCCTTTCCACCCTGATCGTGTGGCTTCACGCATTTTAGGAATGGGGGACGTGCTTTCGCTAATCGAAGATCTACAACGTTCTGTGGATCAAGAAAAAGCGGAAAAAATGG
>NZ_PQVI01000100.1 GCF_002921145.1 Avibacterium endocarditidis | reverse complement strand
ATTTCTTTAATTTACAATGTGTTATCTTCATTTTTGTAGTATAGCATTGTTGCTAATCTACTACAGCCCCTAAAATATTTCTAGGATTATTTTTTGAAGCAGGATCTTTTAAAGAAAACGCATCTATATCATCTAATATCTCATCTATCAGTAAACTATTCCTTACATGTGGTAAAATTAATTTATAAGGAGAGCTACCACAGACTACCAAAATACTCTTAGCTACTATTCTTTCTATTTCATTTCTCAGCATATTTACCTACCCCTCATAGTTTTTCCATATAACTTCTTCCACTATCTGGAGCCACTGTAACTATATTAATAGAATTATCAAAATTTAGTAGATAATTTCAGAGCAGCTAAGATGTTTGCCCCAGAAGAAAGCCCTACAAAACCCCCTTCTGTTTTTGCTAATAATTTTATTAATTCTCTTACATCTTCAAATTTCACACTTATCATTCCCGATAAAAAAGCTTTATCAAAGAATGTAGATTCAACCCCAACACTAATTGCCTCTATTTTATGTGGATAAGTAAGATTACTAAAATAATCACACCCTTCTGGCTGAACCTCATATATCTTAATATTAGAGTTATACTCCTTTAACCTCTTACCAACTCCTCCTATTCTCCCTCCACTCCCAATTCCAGCAACAAAGATATGTGGATTATTTAAGCTATTTATGATTTCTAGTCCAGTACCTAAATAATGAGCTTTAGGATTTGATAAATTATTAAATTGATCTAAATGATAAAAGCCTCTATCATTTTCTAAAATTTCTTTTGCTAATTTTATATGTGAACCCACTCCCGATTTATGATCAGATAAAATAATATTAGCTCCAAAATACCTAAGAGTATTAATCTTTTCTTTACTAAAATTATCTGGAATTACCAACGTTAAGTTATATCCTTTAATTGCAGAAATAAATGCTAATCCCATACTGGTATTTCCGCCTGTAGCCTCTAAAAGACGAGTACCTTTCTTTATCAAACCTTTTTCCTCAGCGTCAACTATCATCTGATTAGCAACCCTAGATTTTATACTTCCTGCCGGATTAAATTCTTCTAGTTTTACATATACATTTGCATAGTTCTCACCGAAGATATTCTTTATTTTAATTAAGGGAGTATCTCCCATATAACAATTTAGTTTATGCATGGTTTATGCCTCTTGATAAAATGTGTGTTTACTATGTATTTACTATAAAAGATAAAACACATAGAATACCTATACAGTTTAGCGAATTATTCAATAACTGTTATGCCAGCACACCAATACAGTTTGGGGTTAATAATGAAAGAAAATACCAAAGTGCAACAAGTTTATGATTGGATTGTGGATAAAATCGAACGGAAGATTTATTTGCCTAATTATAAAGTACCATCAATACGTAGTTTAGCGAGTAAACTTAGCTGTTCGACTTTTACGATTTCACAAGCCTACGATCGTCTTGTTTCAATGGGATATTTAAACGCGTCATCAGGATCGGGCTATTTTGTTTGTGAAAGAGAAAATCACAATGAAAATATTGATATTTCTTCTGCATTAATTAAGAATGTATTAGATACAGGCTGGCTGATGAGCCATTTATTTGATGAACTCCCCGACGATAAAACGTCAGGAAGTGGATTATTACCGAATGATTGGTTAATAGATGAAGATACAATCAGAAATGCGATTAGAAAAGCAACAAAATCCGCTAACGAATTTATTTATTCTTACGGGCATATACAGGGTTATCCTTTATTAAGAGAATTATTTATTAAAAAACTTGATGATATAGGCATAAAAACCACAAAAGATTTCGTCATTACAATGCCAGGCGTTTCTTCTGCTATTCAGACCGTGCTGAAATGTATTACAAATGAAGGTGATTATGTTGTCGTTGATGATCCCAGTTGGTTCTGGTTGTTAGGTTGCCTACATCAATTGGGTTTAAAGGTTCTCAGCATACCAAGAAATAAAGACGGAGCTGATTTGATAAAATTAGAAGAAATATTAGCACAATACCGCCCCAAAATTTATATCACAAATAGCGTCTTAAATAATCCTACCTCTTTTAATGTCTCCCCCTCAATGATTTACAAAACATTAAATCTGTTAAACTCTTATGATTGTTATTTATTAGAAGATGATGTCTATGGCGAATTAGCAAATAATCAACGCATATTAAGGTATGCAACGCTTGATGGATTAGATCGTGTTTTTTATATTACGGGCGTATCAAAAGTTTTAGGTGCAAATTGGCGAGTTGGCTTTTTATGTCCTCCCAAACAATTTCTTGAACCAATACTTAGACAAAAAATGCTTTCTAATATGACGAGTACAGAATTAACCGAACGTAGTGTGTATCATATTTGGCTTCATTCGGAATATCATAAACATATTGAAAAGATGAAGCTCAAACTGATAAGAAAAAGAGAAATGATCATCTCACTTCTTCAAAAACTCGGTTTTGATTACTCAGAAGAAAATGCCTGTGGTATTTTTATTTGGCTTGATACAAAATGTGATACACAAAAGATGGCGACTGAAGCGAGAAAAGAAGGTTATTTACTTGCCCCTGGCTATTTATTTTCCGCTAATTTGCATTTTTCGACCTATCTTCGTTTGAATATTACAAGAACAACGGAAGAATTTATTTATTGGTTATACCAATATAGATTAAAACAAAAAGTTAAAATACTTTGATCTTTTCCATAAAAAAACCGCACTTTAAATAAGTGCGGTCTATTTTTAAGTTAAATTTCAATTCAAATTACGCTTGACCTTTAACCGCTTTTAATCCTAAGAATGGCGCTTTGTCGCCTAACGCTTCTTCGATACGGATTAATTGGTTGTATTTCGCGATACGGTCAGAACGGCTCATTGAACCAGTTTTGATTTGACCTGCTGCTGTACCCACCGCTAAATCTGCGATAGTTGCATCTTCAGTTTCACCAGAACGGTGAGAGATTACTGCAGTATAACCTGCATCTTTCGCCATTTTGATTGCCGCTAAAGTTTCAGTTAATGAACCGATTTGATTGAATTTGATTAAGATTGAGTTTGCGATACCGCGTTCAATCCCTTCTTTTAAGATTTTGGTGTTAGTTACGAATAAATCATCACCCACTAATTGAACTTTGTCGCCTAACACTTTAGTTTGGTAAGCGAAACCTTCCCAGTCTGATTCATCTTGACCATCTTCGATAGAAACGATTGGGTATTCTTTGCAAAGCTCTTCAAGGTAGTGTGTGAATTCTTGAGAAGTGAATGATTTACCTTCACCTTTCATTTCGTACATACCATTTTCTTTGTTGTAGAACTCAGATGATGCACAGTCCATTGCAAGGGTAACATCTTTACCTAATACATAGCCTGCTTTTTCTACCGCTTCTTTGATACAAGCAAGGGCTGCTGCATTTGATTCTAAGTTTGGTGCAAAACCACCTTCATCGCCTACTGCTGTGCTTAAACCTTTAGATTTTAATACTTTAGCAAGGTTGTGGAACACTTCAGCACCAATGCGTAGTGCTTCTTTTAAGGTTTTCGCACCCACTGGTTGGATCATAAATTCTTGGATATCCACGTTGTTATCTGCGTGTTCACCACCGTTGATGATGTTCATCATTGGCAATGGCATTGAGTAAACGCCTGGAGTACCGTTAAGTTCTGCGATCCACGCGTAAAGTGGCAAACCTTTAGATGCTGCCGCTGCTTTGGCGTTAGCAAGAGAAACCGCTAAAATTGCGTTCGCACCGAATTTAGATTTGTTTTCAGTGCCGTCTAAGTCGATCATAATTTGGTCGATTTCAGCTTGATTAGTGGCATCTTTACCCACTAAAGCTTGTGCGATTGGGCCATTTACCGCATCAACCGCTTTTAATACACCTTTACCTAAGAAACGAGATTTATCGCCATCGCGTAATTCTAACGCTTCGCGAGAACCTGTTGATGCACCAGATGGCGCAGCTGCAAGACCTACGAAACCACCTTCAAGGTGAACTTCTGCTTCCACAGTTGGGTTACCGCGAGAGTCGATGATTTCACGACCAATAATTTTAACGATTTTCGCCATTTTATTTTCCTCTTTTAAGTTCAAAATGAATTCTTGAAAAATCGGGCTTATAGTAAAGCGTTTTTCCGAATTTGTCTTGTTAAAAATAATGCTTATTTGATCCAAACACTACTTTTTAACTATTTTTCTGATGTTCTCTTGCCGCCTTCACAAAACCTTCAAACAATGGGTGTCCATCGCGTGGGGTTGACGTAAACTCAGGGTGGAATTGACAAGCCACAAACCAAGGGTGCTCAGGCACTTCAATAATTTCCACCAGTTTTTTATCCGCCGATAATCCGGTGACTTTTAAACCCGCTTTTTCAATTTGTGGCAGTAGAGTATTGTTTACTTCGTAACGATGACGATGACGCTCTTCAATGGTTTCTGCGCCATAGAGTTCACGCGCACGGCTACCTTCTGCGAGATGACATTGTTGCGCGCCTAAACGCATTGTGCCACCAAGATCAGATTGATCGTTACGGGTTTCAATATTGCCTTCCGCATCTTGCCATTCGGTAATCAAACCAACCACAGGCTGTTTGCAGTCTTTATCAAACTCTGTGGAATTGGCTTCTGTTAATCCCGCTTTATGGCGTGCGTATTCAATTAACGCCACTTGCATTCCTAAACAAATACCTAAGTAAGGAATGTTATTTTCACGCGCATATTGCGCGGTGCGAATTTTGCCTTCCACGCCACGATAGCCAAAGCCACCCGGTACTAAAATACCGTCTAAGCCTTTTAGCACATCGGTACCTTTGCTTTCAACATCTTCGGAATCTATGTATTTGATATTCACGTTTAAACGGTTTTTCAAGCCGCCGTGTTTGAGCGCTTCGTTAACTGATTTATAGGCATCAGGTAATTCCGTATATTTGCCTACCATACCAATGGTGACTTCGCCTGTTGGGTTAGCTTGCTGATAAAGCACTTGCTCCCATTCGCTTAAATCTGCCTCAGGGCAATCTAAATGGAAACGCTGACAAATAAACTCATCTAAGCCTTGCGATTTCAATAAGGCTGGAATTTGATAAATGGAATTCACGTCTTTTAACGAAATCACCGCACGTTCTGGCACATTACAGAACAAGGCGATTTTGGCGCGTTCATTCGGTGGAACCATACGATCAGAACGGCAAATTAACACATCTGGCTGAATACCAATAGATAGCAATTCTTTCACCGAGTGTTGCGTTGGTTTGGTTTTTACTTCCCCTGCGGTTGGAATATAAGGCACAAGGGTTAAGTGCATAAAAATCGTGCGCTCACGTCCCACTTGCACCGCAAGCTGACGCAAGGCTTCTAAGAAAGGCAAGGATTCAATATCCCCCACTGTGCCGCCCACTTCGACAATCGCGACATCGTGGCCAGCAGCACCGTCAATCACACGGGCTTTAATTTCGTTGGTAATATGTGGGATCACTTGAATGGTCGCACCAAGATAATCACCACGGCGTTCTTTGCGTAGCACTTCAGAATAAATTTTACCGGTGGTGAAATTGTTGCGTTTGGTCATTTTGGTGCGAATAAAACGCTCATAATGTCCTAAATCGAGATCGGTTTCTGCACCGTCTTGGGTTACAAACACTTCGCCGTGTTGGGTTGGACTCATTGTGCCGGGATCCACATTAATATAAGGATCCAGCTTCATAATGGTTACATTCAAACCACGGGCTTCTAAAATTGCCGCAAGAGATGCCGCAGCAATACCTTTACCTAGGGAAGAAACAACACCGCCCGTTACAAAAATATAATTGGTAGCCATAATTGAACCTAATTTGTTTGAGATGAAAGTTGATAATCATTGTAATAAGACGGGACGTTAGTTTACAGCAAAGGGCAATTTAACTCAATCATTGAGGCAGATTTTTTATTTTTAAAGTGCGGTGGTTTTTTCTCAGATTTTTATAAATCTTTCATAAAATCTCACCGCACTTCACCGCACTTGCACTTGTGTTCTGTCAATAAAAAAGCTACCCGAAGGTAGCTTTTGATTTTTAATGCTTAATTAATGCTGTGCATTATTTTCTAATGCGGGCTGATTTTCATCAAACTCTGGCAATGGTTTGTGTTCGCTTGCGATGTAAGTATAAATAACTGGCAAGATGAACAAGGTAAATAGCGTACCGATTGCTAGCCCTGCTACGATCACAATCCCGATACTAAAGCGAGAAACCGCACCTGCGCCTGTGGCGTAGAGCAATGGGATTAAACCTGCGATCATTGCTGCGGTGGTCATCAAAATTGGACGTAAACGCACTGTTGCGGCGGCCATAATCGCTTCACGGCGGTTTTTGTGGTGATAAAGCTGCTCTTCTTTTGCTACTTCACACATTAAGATACCGTGCTTGGTGATTAGGCCCACAAGGGTAATTAATCCCACTTGCGAATAAATGTTCAAGGTTGCCCCTGCCACGCCAAGCAAGCTGAATAAATTCAAGGCAAATAATGCCCCACTCACCGCAAGCGGTACGGAAATCATAATCACTAATGGATCGCGGATAGATTCAAATTGAATCGCTAACACTAAGAAAATGATAATCACCGCAAGGGCAAAGGTTACCGCTAAAGCATTTCCTTCTTGTACTAACTGACGGGCTTCGCCTTTGAAGTCGTAGTTATAGCCTTGTGGTAAATCCTGATTTGCGGTGTCTTGTAACCATTTCACCACATCACCAATACTGGTGGTTGGTGACGGCACAGCGCCGATAATCGCCGAATTTAACTGGCTAAAGCGCGGTAATGAACTTGGTTGTGATTCAAGGGTTACGGTTAAGAAACTGCTTAACGGCACAGATTCACCATTGCTTGCTTTCACGAAGTAGTTATCCATACTTTCTGGTGCAAGGCGATCTTTGCGTTTTACTTGTGAGATCACTTTATACGCACGGCCATCAATGTCCACACGAGTGATGGTGGCTGCAGAAAGATAGCTGCCTAAAGTCTGGCTAATTTGTTGCATTGATATGCCGTAAGTTCCCGCTTTCTCTTTATCAATGGTGATTTTCATTTGCGCAGTATCAAACTTCAACGCTAAAGTCGTGTACACAAACTGTCCAGAGTTTTTCATTTTATCAAGGAAAGCGCCTGCCACTTCAGCCAACTCTTTGTAATCTTTCGCAGTGCTAATCACAAAACTTACTGGCGGGCCTTGTTCCCCTGTTTCAATTTCAGGGAAGGCGAAACCACTGACCGAAATTTCTGGAATCGCTTGTGCTTTTTTGTTTAGCTCTGCTAACACTTCGCTTTGTTTTCGGCTACGCTCTTTCCAATCTTTCAAGGTAACTACGTTAAGTGATTGGTTAGAGGCTGGCGCGCCCGAAATAACCATAGAAAAGGCAACTTCATCAGTATTTTTTAAGATCTCTTCATAGCCTTTCATTGCCCCTTGTACATAATCCACATTGACATTTGCCGGCGCTGTACCCAAGGCAAGGAATGCACCTTTATCTTCCGCAGGGGTTAATTCACTAGAAAGAGAATTAAACAACATTGGCAAGGTGGCAAAAATCACTACGGCAAAGGCTAGCACGAATTTACGGCTATTCATCACGATACCAAGCACATATTCATAAGTGCGGGTCAATTTTCCTAAGGTATTTTCAATACGTTGCTCAAGTTTTGATGGCTCGGTATGCGGTTTGAGTAATTTACTACTCATCATTGGCGAAAGGGTTAATGCCACAATCCCTGAAATAAATACCGCACCTGCAAGAGTGAGGGCGAATTCTTTAAACAATGAACCGGTAATCCCACTCATTAATGCCATTGGGGAATATACTGCAATCAAGGCAATAGTCATTGAAATAACTGGCGTTGCAATTTCTCTTGTACCGATGATTGCTGCGCGGAATGGGGTTTCACCCAGTTTGATATGGCGATCCACATTTTCTAGCACCACAATGGCATCGTCCACCACCAAGCCGATAGCCAGAATTAAAGCCAGCAAGGTCATCAAGTTGATGGAGAAATCAAAGGCTTGTAACATCATTATTACCCCGATCAAGGAAATCGGAATAGTAATAACTGGGATCAAAATCGCACGGAATGAACCGATAAATAACGTGATCACAACCAATACGATAATGGTTGCTTCTAAAATGGTTTTTACCACTTCATCAATGGAGCTGTTAATCGCAATCGTGCGGTCATAAAGAATGTCCGTTTCAATGCTATCTGGCAAATTGCGTTTAATGCTTTCGTATAACGGACGAATATTTTCTGCCACCGTTAATGGGTTTGCCGTTGAGGCAGGATCAATGGCTAACACCACAGAATCTGAACCATTTGCCACGGCACGGCTGTCATCGCTTTCTTTGTTTAATTCCACATCGGCAATATCACGCAAACGCACGAGATTATCACCTTTTGAATACACGATCAGATTTTGTAACTGCTCTACGGTTTTGGTGGTAGTTTCCACTTTGTTTTTATACACCGTGAAATAACCGTTATCATTCCCCGCGGCGGTTTGCACGTTATTTGCTGATAACGCCGCCATAACTTCTGGCGCTGAAAGATTTTGTGATGCCATTTTTTGTGGATCTAACCAAATGCGCATTGCATATTGTGATGCCCCGAAAATTGACACTTTTGCCACCCCTTCTACGGTAAAGAACTGCGGTTTCACCACACGTTCAATATAGTCGGTAACTTGGCTTGCATCTAATTTGTTAGAACGGAAACTGATGTACATAATCCCCGATCCCCCAGTGGAAGACGTAATCGCAGGATCATCAATACCACTTGGTAAAGCAGAACGTACCGAGTTCACCTTCGCTAATACATCAGCTAGTGCGGCGTTTGGATCGGTATTCAGTTTCATTTTTACCGTAATAGAAGATACATTTGGACGGCTTTCAGAGGACATATAATCAATATTATCCGCCTGCGCCACTGCTTCTTCTAATTTTGACGTAATAAACGCTTGGATCAGATTGGCATCTGCCCCGGGGTAAGTGGTGGTAACATTAATTACCGTGGTGGTCATTTTAGGATATTCACGCACCGTCAATTTCGAAATGGCTTGCAGACCTAAAATCACAATCAGCAAGCTAATCGAAACCGCTAAAATGGGGCGACGAATAAATATATCTGTAAATTTCATTCGCTATTTCCTAATTAAAGATTGGTTTTCTTCACAGGTTCGCTTGTTCCCACGCCTGCTTTATCAGTAACAAACACTAAGCTGCCGTTACCGATGCGTTGCTGACCGCCTGTGATGATTAAATCACCCACTTTCACATCATCGCCTTTTAATTGGGCATAAATACCTTGGCGATCTTTGGTGAATACAGTGATTTGTTTGGCTCGATAGACTTTATCAATATCATCTTTGTGCGGGAATTTATCGTTATCTAATAGCTTCTGTTTATCTTCATCAGAAAGTGCGGTTAAAACGTAGGCGATTTCTCCATACATATTGTAGCTCACCGCCACTTGTGGCACGACAACTTGGTTGCGCTCTGTTGGCAAAGCAATGCGTAAACGGGTGAACATTCCTGATAATAATTTTTCGCCCTCAGGCTGATCAAAGGTCGCTTGCACATCAATTAAGCCTGTTGAACCATTAATTGCTGGCTCAATTGCGGTGATTTTTGCCCCAAAGGTTTCCCCTAACAAGGCGTCCGCCGTTGCAGTAACTTTTTGATCTAAGTGTAATTGCTCTAAGGAATTTTGTGCTACGGAGAAATCCACTTTCATTTGACTACGATCTTCCACGCGGACAATTGGGCTGCCTAAAGTAACGTATTGTCCTACGTTGACTTTCACAATCCCCGCTACGCCATCAAAAGGCGCAACAATTTGGCGGCGTTCAATGGTGGCTTTTAACGCATCAATATTCGCAACTAAGGCATCGTAACTGGCTTTGGCATTATCCAATTCCTGTTGCGACACACTTTTGGTTTTATAAAGATTGAGATAGCGTTGATAGGTTTGTTTCACCGAAGAAAGCTGCGCTTGCGAAGCCGATAAATTTGCCTGTTCCACTGAGCTGTCTAACTGCACTAACACATCGCCTTTTTTCACAGTTTGGCCTGATTGCACCAATACTTTAGATACCATACCTGCGGTTTGTGCGCTTAGCATTGCCCCTTGATTTGGACGAACCAAACCTGTGGTTTCAATCACTGGCGTCCATTCTCTCGCTTCTACTTTCATTGCCGTAACTGGGTTGGCAGTTTCTGGCATACTTGCCAAATATTGACCAATCATTTTTCCTTTAAAGATATTTGCCGCAATCATTGCAATAAAAATTAATGCCGCCACGATGAGGATCAACTTCACCCAAAAAACGTGCGAACGCTTTTGTGTTTTAGGCTGAACGGGTTGAGTATTAAGACTCATAAAAAAACTCCATAATAACTATAACTAAACTATTTTTGCATTGATCGCCAAGTTCTTATAATAACTTCCTCTAAAATATCATTTTCAACTTCAGTTTTTATAAAAGCATGATCGTATGCTAAGTTAATCGCACTTTCTAAACCTAATGAAAATAATATTTTCGGCGGTAAATCACATAATACTCCGGCTTGATTTGCTTTTTGGCAAAACGCATACCATAGGGTTTGTTTTTCCTGTTCCATACAAATTTGATAGAAATCAGGTAAGGATAGATATTGGCTCATATTCACCACAATCATTGGATTGTTTTGTAAATAATGCCAAATGTTCCACCACATTTGACGATATTGTTCAAAGTGCGGTTGGTTTTCATCGTAATTTTTTCTAATTCCTTAGAAAAAAGGGTGAACACCCTGCGAGCAAATTCCTTTAGCAATTCTTCTTTACTTTTGAAGTAAATATAAATTGTTCCCGCAGAAATATTGGCTTCTTTGGCAATTTTGTGCATCGACAAATTGTGCAATCCACCTGCTGCCATCAGCCGTTCTGTGGCCAAAAAGATTTGCTCGGTCATCTCATTTTCAGATTGACGCATTGAAATAACCTTAAAAAATTGAAAAAAGAAGTACAAACAGTAAAAGAATGGACTGAATGAACGTTCGTTCATTTTAATGATTTTTTATTTTAACGCAATAAATAAATCAAAAAATAAGCGAAAAAAAGCCACCTTTTGAAAGGTGGCTGATGAGATTTAGTATTTCAAATTTTACATTCCAATCAACACACAAGTGGTGATTGACTTCGCCTTTTCAAGCGTCTTTTGCGTTGTTGTGCGATCCCCCACTGGACCAATTACCACACGATTCCAATCTGCGCTGCTATTTACACGCGCATTAAACCCAGCTAACACAAGTTTGGCTTGAATATTTTCTGCTTGTTGACGATTTTTAAATGCGCCACATTGCAAGCCATATTTTTCTCTCCGTTGGTATTTTTTGCGACTGCAGTTTCCACTTTCTTCGGCGCTTCTTCTTTTTCACCGTTTCCGCTTTTTTTTGCTTTCTTCTTTTACTTTCACGACAGGTTTTGTTTCTACCACCATAGGCTTGCTTTCCATCACGCTGGCTTTGGCTGGCTCTGGTTTTTTCGCCGCTTCTCTGGCGGCCTGTTCTTCAGCTTTCTTGCGTTCTTCCGCTTGCTTTAAGCGCGCGGCTTCAGCGGCCTTTTGCTCTTTTTCCATTTCGATTAGCACTTTTTTCTGCTCTTCTGTTAAACGCATATTTTTTTCCAACGATTTTGGATTATCGTCCACAGGCACAGTACGCGTTTCCAAGGCTTTAATGTAGCTCCACACTTCTTCAGGTGGCGTTGGCAAGACACTTTTTGGGGCTTTTTTCTCTGGTGTTACTAACACGGGGGCGATTTCATTAGATTTTCTTTAATAAGAATAATCCCGCCACGAAAATACCGATCACTAATGCTGCAATGCCTAAAATCAGCGATTTATTTACTTTTTTTGCTTTTTTCTTTGGTTTGCCTGTACGGCGAGCATAATCACGTTGAGCCACAATAAAACCTTATATTTAAAAGTGCGGTGGAAATTTACGCTAAATTTGCTTTCGGAAATAGCTTAATTATTAGCTATGGAAGATTGCGATTAAATTGAATGATGAATAAAAAATCAAGATCATTATTCAATAAAACGGATTAGAAAATAAATTTCCCCTAATTTCGTCCGATAAAAATTATCCCAATTCTACTGAAAAATAAGGGGAATGGCTAGCGCTAACTTAGATCTAAAGGGTCGATGTCTAAAATCCACCGCACTTGGTGAGCCTTTTGCGGAATATGCGCTTTAAACTGGCTTAACACTTGTTGTAATTTGGCTTTGGAAGTATGTTGTAACAATAATTGCCAGCGGTAAAAACCTGCTTTTTTACTAAAGGGCGCGGGCAATGGGCCGTAAATTTGCAAGCCTGCCACATTTTGTTGTTGTAGCTGTTCGGCAATGTGTTGTAAAAACTGCTCCGCTTCTTCGCTATGTCGGCTCTGCGCGCGAAATAAGGCTTGTGCGCTATAAGGAGGCAGCCCCATTTGTTGGCGTAACTGCAAGGCTTGCTGAGCAAATTCGCCATAGCCCTCTTTTAACAAGGTGCGTAATAAGGGATGATCGGGATAGTGCGTTTGCAGCACCACTTGCCCGTGTTTTTCACCGCGCCCCGCACGCCCTGACACTTGCACATAAAGCTGGGCAAGCCGTTCTTCTGCACGAAAATCCAAAGAAAACAAGGCGTTATCCACATTCATTAAGCCCACTAAGGTAACATTAGGAAAATGATGGCCTTTTGCGAGCATTTGCGTGCCAATTAAAATCTGGCTTTTGCCTTGCTGAATATCTTGCAAATGCTGTTCTAGCTTGCCTTTGCGCGCGGTGCTATCGCGATCAATGCGGGTTACCACATAATCAGGAAAGCGTTGTTTTAGGGTTTCTTCCAGCTGTTCTGTGCCAAGCCCTGTGGTCATCAAATGGGTTGAACCACAATGCCCACATTGCATTGGAATGGGCTTTTGTGAGTTACAATGATGGCAGCGCAACACACGTTGATGTTGATGATAAGTGTAAGGTTTTTCGCAATGCTGACATTCGGCAATCCAACCGCATTCGTGGCAAAACAACACGGGCGCAAAACCACGGCGGTTTAAAAATAACAACACTTGATTGCCTTGCTGTAAATGTTCCTGCATTTTGTTGGCAAGGGCATCTGACAAGCCATTTTGCATACGCTGATGTTTCAGATCGATAACAAATTGCTGAAGTGCGGTGCTATTTCCTGCCCTTTTTTGCAAAATAATGTGCTGGTATTTACCTAATTTCACGTTATTTAAGCTCTCAAGGCTTGGCGTTGCCGATCCTAATAAAATGGGAATATCCAGCTGTTTGGCATACACCACGGCGAGATCCCGCGCGTGATAACGCCAGCCCTCTTGCTGCTTGAAAGAACTGTCGTGTTCTTCATCAATCACGATCAAACCAAGATCGGCAAATTGGGTAAACAGTGCCGATCTCGTGCCAATAACCACCGCACTTTGTCCCGATTTTGCTCGTTGCCAAGCCTGCAAGCGTTGCGTATCGTTCAAATTAGAATGTAGCACATCAATTTCCACATTAAAACGTGCTTTAAAGCGTTGCACGGTTTGCGGGGTTAAGCCAATTTCAGGCACAAGCACCAGCACTTGTCGCCCTTTTTTCAAGGTTTCTTCAATGCTTTGTAAATAGATTTCCGTTTTGCCCGAACCCGTTACGCCATCAATCAGCCACGCCGCAAAGCCTTGATGAAATAAAATTTGCCCTAGCGCCAACGCCTGTTCTTTATTTAAGCGATGTTTATTTTGCTCATTCACAATCGGCTGTTCAATATCTTGCCAAGGGCGAATTTCCGCCAGCTGTTCTTTTTCTACCACATAGCCTTTTTCTTTCAGGCTCTGCCAAATGCTCGCAGAAAAGGGATTCTGCCCTTTTTCCATAGGTTGCGTGGCCAATAATTGCAAGGCTTCTTGCTGTTTCTTAGCGCGTTTCAGCAAATTCTCACGCAAGGCTTGCTCGCCTAATTCTGTAATATGGAAAAAAACTTGCGAATTTTGCACCGCACTTTCACCCTGCCGCAATTTCACTGGCAAGGCTTGGAATAAGGCTTCCCCCAAGGGCGCTTGATAATAATTCGCTGCCCAGTGAATGAGCTGCCACACAGGTTCGTTAAATAAATTTTGTTCATCTAGCACGCTCAAGATCCCTTTGAGCTGTTTTGGTTCGATCTCACTTTCAGTGGGAAAATCCACCACGATCCCCACTCGTTTTTGCGTTCCAAATGGCACAACCACGCGCCCACCCACCACAGGGCTTAAACCTTCGGGCAGAAGATAATCAAAAAATTGGAACAACGGCACAGCCAGCGCCACACGAACAAGTTTCATTATGCGAGCCTTAACAAACAAAAATTGCCCTTATTATAGCGGAATAATCTAGCCCCTTGAATATTCCTTTTTTTTCGGTATAATTCGCGGTTTGAATAAACGATCCTGTTTATGGTGATTCACTATAAACGTAATATTAACCACACTCGGTGCTAAATTCAGTTTTAGAGAGCGGAGTGGCTTCAAATTGAGGTTTTTCTATTATGCAACAAGCTATTCATCCAGAATACAAAGAAATTACGGCAACTTGTTCTTGCGGTAACGTAATCAAAACTCGTTCAACTTTAGGTAAAGATTTGAACTTGGATGTGTGCAGCAACTGCCACCCATTCTACACTGGTAAACAACGTGTTGTTGATACTGGTGGTCGTGTTGAACGCTTCAACAAACGCTTCAGCATTCCAAGCACAAAATAAGATTGTTGATGATAAAAAACCCTACAAAAGTAAGGGTTTTTAGTTTGTAGTAAAATAATAGATTGAGCAAACACTGGCAGCTTACCGCTCACGTTCTTTTCAGCTCACTGCCTTATCTCACCTTAATCCTATATATCCTTTCTTAAAGACACCATCAGCTGATCAATTTTAAAATTCTCGGTATCAATAATTTCAAATTTATATTTGTCGTATAGCACAAAATCCGTTTTCTTTGGAATTTTGCGTAGCATATACATCATAAATCCGCCGATAGTTTCGTAGTTTTCCGCATCAGGAAAGGCTTCAATGTCTAAGGCTCGCATTACATCTTCCAAAGGGGTTGCGCCGTCAATCAGCCACGAACTTTCGTCACGGCGGACGATTTGCTCTTCTTCACTCGACACCAATTCGCCCATTACGATGCTCATCACGTCATTTAAAGTAACAATGCCCACTACTAAGGCATATTCATTGACGATCACAGCAAAATCTTCACCCGCAGATTTAAACAATTCCAACACTTCAAATAAGGATAAGGTGTCAGGAATAAATAATGCTTTGCGCAAAATCCGTTGGTCTGTGAGAGAAACCTGCTGTTCTTGCAAATACAAGGTGAGCAAGCTGTGCGATTCAATATAGCCTAAAATTTTATCTAGCCCATTATCACAAATCAGCAATTTAGAATGAGGGTTAGATTTAATGGTTGCTATCACTTTTTCGCGATCAAAAGTGCGGTCTAAAAAAACGATATTTTCGCGCGTGGTCATTGTGGAAGTCACCGTGCGTTCTTGCATATCAAAAATATTTTCGATCAAATAATGTTCTTGAGCTTTTAGCACGCCTGCCTCTGCCCCTGCGTCCATCAGTGCCACAATATCTTCAGGGGTCAGGTTATCTTCTCGCACGGTAGAAATACGCAATAAGCGAAATACGCCGTTGGCAATAGCGTCAAACAGCCACACGATAGGCTTAAATAAGAAAATGCAGAATAGCATAATGCGTACGGTGCGCAACGCGACAGCTTCAGGATTGGTCATTGCAAGGCGTTTAGGAATCAGATCCGCCAGCAAAATAAACGCAATGGTTACAATGGCAAAAGACAACCAAGAGGCGGCACTTTGCAACCATTCTGCGTGACTATATTGGGCAAGTAATTTTTCCAGTACAGGACTAATGGCACTTTCGCCAATTACCCCGCCCAAAATTGCCACCATATTCAAGCCAATTTGCACCACGGTGATAAATCGCCCCGGTTGTGCTTGCAGTTGTAGCACTAATCTTGCACGGTCATCACCTTCATTTTCAAGGCTTTGTAGCTTTAACTTTCTTGCCCCTGCGAGGGAAATTTCTGCGGAAGAAATCACCGCACTTATGCCAATTAAGGCAGCCAAACTTAATATTGCTTCAAATAATCCCATTTTTATTATCCTTAGACAAAAAATGGTGCATCACAAGATACACCACTTTCGCCTTACTTTTGATGCTTATCGTTCGCTATCAAACCAACCACGCACGAATTGGATTGAGAAAAACAGCGTAATCAACAAGAAGAAGTAAAACACATAAGATAAAATCGGGTAAGATGCGCCCTCATCTAACGTTACTTCTTTGATTGATGTAGCATTACGGAATTCATCAAATAACACTAAACGCCAGCCATAATATTTCACTTGCACCAATTTATGTTCCACCGCAAAACTTTGCGCTTTGGCTTGTAAATCTGCCGAACCAAATTTGAAATAGAACGGAAAGCCCCAACGTGTATCTTCATTGCGGTACACCATTACCTTATCTTCATTCGGTTTTTGTGTATAAATATAATACACATCACGAGTTGGGCCGTCTGCTGGATTGGATTTCGTGATTGGGCCATCTTTGTCCACACGTTTTACTTCCACCCCAGTAACGCGGGTTACGTCATAATGTGGGGTAACGTAGTTCACAAGGGCGAACAAAAAACCGTGGAATAAAAAGATGATCAAAATGAAAAAATATTTAAAAAAGCGGCGCATTGTTTCTTCCTCCTGCTAAAGTAATTCTTTAGTGATGCTTTATTGTACCTGAATTTTGAACAAACGCTCAAAATTTTGTGTGGTAATTTGGG
The DNA here is from genome assembly GCF_002921145.1 of Avibacterium endocarditidis. GTDB lineage: Bacteria > Pseudomonadota > Gammaproteobacteria > Enterobacterales > Pasteurellaceae > Avibacterium > Avibacterium endocarditidis. Next base: position 8,632 of record NZ_PQVI01000100.1, on the reverse strand, counting down.
CGAATTCCTCGCTAGAAAGCCCTTTTAAGGTCGCCACATAATCGCACACTTCTCGGGTATAAGCTGGTTGATTTTGTTTACCACGATAAGGTACGGGCGCAAGATAAGGGCTGTCGGTTTCCACCAGCAGGCGATCTAACGGCACTTGACGCACCACTTCACGCAGTTCTTCCGCATTTCTAAAGGTAATAATACCTGAAATGGAAATGTAAAAACCCAGATCAAGGGCTTGTTTTGCCATTTCCCAATTTTCCGTAAAACAATGCAAAACACCACCGCACTTTTGTGCATTGTTTTCTTTCAACAGTGCAATGGTATCTTCTCTTGCTGCGCGCGTATGCACAATAATCGGCTTGTTCAACGCATTCGCCACGCCAATTTGGGCGGCAAACACCGATTGCTGTTGAGCTTTATTTTCCACACTGTAATAATAATCCAAGCCCATTTCCCCAATGGCGATAACTTTATCGTCTTGCGCCAATTTTAATAGGCGATCAGCGTCAAAGGGTTCATCATCTAAATCTAACGGGTGAACACCGCAAGCCAGTGAAATTTCCGAAAAGGGTTTTAAGGTATCGTACATTTGCTCAAAACGTTTTAAGGTTACCCCCACCGCAAGCAAATGCTGCACGCCACGTTGCTTGGCTTTTTGCACCACATCGGCAACATTTTGGTGTAAGTTTTCATAATCTAATGCGTCTAAATGACAATGACTATCTACAATAAACATTTTACTTTCCTAATAATTTTGTTCAGGTTCAAAAACCTCTGTAATCAGGCGTGTTAAACCATCAAGCAAGATAATTTCTTGATTCACACCATTAATTTGTAATAAATCCGACCGCACTTGCTGCATAATTTGGCTGGCTTTTAGCAACCCTTGCGCGCTCTGCCTTTGATTAAAACGAGCAATAGCTTGCAAAAAATCCGCCTGCACCCACTGTTCAGGCACATTCAGCTTCATTTTCAATGCATCACGCAAAAAGGCACTGAGCCAATCTAACTGCTGAAATAAGATCTCTTTTTCAAAGTGCGGTAATAATTCCAGCGGTGAACGGCGCATATAAAACTGCCAAAATTGGCGTAACAACTGCTTGCGTTTTTCCAATAATCCTTGCTGTAACATATCCAAAGCAGAAAGGGGGCGACCGTGCGAAACCTCAAGTGCGGTGCGAATTTCTTCGATTTTTCCTGCATTCTGTGTTTCTAGCCAAGCCAAAGCTTCCGCTTCAGGCGGATTTGGGATAAGCCAAGGTTGGCTACGGCTATAAATTGTCGCCAACAAACTGGCAGAAAGATCCGCTTGAAGCAGGAAATAAGTTTGCTCAGTGGGTTCTTCCAAGGTTTTCAGCAACGCATTCGCCGCAGATTCCGTCAGGCGATCCACCTGTTTAATCATAACAACTTTATTGCCACCCTGCTGTGAACGCTGCGCGACTTTTTCATTCACTTCACGCACTTGGTCAATGCCAATATCCTTATTTTCAATGGGTTCAAGCAGATAAAAATCAGGGTGATTGCCTGCATTAAACAGCTGACAGCTATGGCACGCACCACAAGGTTGGTTGCCCTTTGGCGATTGGCACATTAACCATTCCGCCACGCCACGCACCAGCTCATCGTCGCCAATGCCCTGCTCTGTTTTAAACAGCAAGGCGTGATGACCATAGCCCTGTTCAAAGGCGTTGATGATTTTGTCGTAATAAGGTTGCAACCAAGGATAACGTAACATAAGTTTTATTGATGATTTTTAACGAAATTTTGCACCGCACTTTGAATATCGGCACGCACTTTTTCAATGGGCTGTTCCGCATTGATGATAACTGCTTTCGGATCGTCTTTCACCAATGCCAAATAACGCGCTCGCGTACGTTGGAAAAAGGCGATTTCCTGCTGCTCAATACGATCCAACTCACCACGCCCTCTAGCTCGCGCCAAGCCGATTTCAGGATCGAGATCTAAATATAACGTGAGATCAGGCGAAAAATCCCCTAACACCGTTTGCTTTAAGGATTGCAATAGTTGTGCATCAATTTGTCGCCCTCCTCCTTGATAGGCTTGGGAAGATAAATCGTGGCGATCGGCCACCACCCATTTGCCTGATGCAAGGGCAGGTTTAATCACATTTTCCACCAGCTGAATACGTGCGGCATAAAGCATTAACAGTTCCGCCTTATCGGTTACCGGTTCTTCCGTTTCATATTTGATCAAATGGCGTAATTTCTCCGCCAACGGCGTGCCACCGGGTTCACGAGTAAACACCACATCGTCAATGCCTTCGCAAGCTAGCACTTCCACAATGGCATCACGCGCGGTGGTTTTGCCTGCCCCTTCTAGCCCTTCGATCACAATAAATTTGCCAGTCATATTATTTCCCACTTTTTTGTTGGCGATACCAACGCAGATATTCTTGCACAGCTTGATTGTGCTGCTGTAAATTTTTGCTGAATTTATGTCCGCCCGTGCCATCGGCCACGAAATATAAAAATTCCGTTTTCTCAGGGTGTGCCACGGCCTGCAAGGCACTTTCTGTTGGCATTGCAATTGGCGTAGGCGGCAAGCCGTCAATCACATAGGTGTTGTATGGCGTGGCTTCTTCCAAATCCTTACGGCGAATATTGCCATTATAACGCTCACCCATTCCGTAAATCACGGTTGGGTCGGTTTGCAATTTCATCTTTTTATTCAAGCGGTTAATGAACACAGAAGCCACTTTGCCACGCTCATCATTCAACGCGGTTTCACGCTCAACAATAGAAGCCAAAATCAGCATTTCATAGGCATTTTTTAGCGGTAAATCAGCCTCTCGCTCAGCCCACGTTTTTTCTAGTAAGGCTTTCATACGATCTGCCGCCCGTTTCAATAAGGCTAAATCGCTCGACTTCGGCGTATAGCTGTATGTATCAGGATACAACCAGCCCTCAATTTTATGCGGTAAATCCGCCGGCAAATCCAATAATTGATAAATTTCTTCTTCCGTTTTATCTGCTAAAGTTTGTTGCAAATAAGGGGCTTTCGCCAACGTTTTACGCCAGGTTTTGAAGGTATCCCCTTCTAAAAAACGCACATTCAGTTGCACTTCTTTACCGCTATTTAAACGTTGCAACAAATCCGCCACCGTCTTCACCCCCTCAAGGGAATAGGTCCCCGCCTTGATTTTGTTTAACTCGGGCTTAAGCTTTAACAACCACGGCAAATAGGTGGCATCATCAACCAGCTTTTCTTGCTCCAACAACTTCGCTAATTTCGCCCCCGTCGTGCCACGCTCCACCGTTAATAACTGATCCGCCTGCACATTCACAGGGTGCTGCACCCATTGCGTTAAGTGCTGATAACCCCAAAACGCAGCCCCACCAATCAAGAGCAACAAAAACAAAAGAAAAAGGAAAAATTTTTTCATCATCAATCCATCAATCAAAAAATTGAGGGCAAGTGTATCACAGACGGGCAGATTTTCAGAATGTTATGAAAAAACAAGAATAGGGTAAAAACAAAGTGCGGTGAAAAAATTCATAAAATTTCCACCGCACTTTTCTTTTTTCGTTAAGCTTAAAATCCAAACCCTAACAAACGATTAATACAACACCCTCGCACGAATTGTGCCGTCAATTTCGCGCAGTTGTTGTAAGAGTTGTGAGCAGTCATCAGTTTCCACATCAATAACCACATAACCAATTTTCGGATCGGTTTGTAGGTATTGGGCGGCGATGTTGATATTTGCACCGACAAAAATTTGGTTGATTTGGTTTAATACACCTGGGCGGTTTTCGTGAATGTGCAACAAGCGTTTTGTTCCGCTATGCTCAGGCAAGGACACTTCAGGGAAATTCACCGCAGAAAGTGTTGAACCGTTGTCGGAATATTTCACGAATTTACTCGCCACTTCCGTACCGATATTTTCTTGAGCTTCCGCCGTTGAGCCACCAATATGTGGGGTGAGAATTACGTTATCTAAACCGCGTAACGGTGATACAAATTCTTCATTGATAGAAGCGGGTTCAACAGGGAACACATCTAACGCTGCCCCTCGCAACTTGCCCGCTTTTAGGGCTTGTGCTAGAGCATCAATGTCCACCACCGTACCACGAGCGGCGTTAATTAAAATGCTCCCTTCTTTAAGCTGGGCGATACGCTCGGCATTTCATTAAATTTTTCGTAGAAGCATTTTCAGGCACGTGCAAAGAAATCACATCGCAGCTGGCAAGTAATTCTTTTAATGAGCCTACCTGCTGCGCGTTACCCAATGGCAATTTGGTTTCAACATCATAAAAATAGACATTCATACCTAGCGATTCCGCAATGATACTGAGCTGTGAGCCAATATGTCCATAGCCAACAATCCCTAATTTTTTACCCCGCACTTCGTTAGAACCTGATGCAGATTTGTTCCATAAACCACGATGCACTTCCGCATTAGCTTGCGGTACATTACGCATTAAGAGCAAAATTTCGCCTAGCACCAATTCTGCCACCGAACGAGTATTAGAAAATGGGGCATTAAACACGGGGATACCACGCATTTTCGCCGCTTCAAGATCCACTTGGTTGGTGCCGATACAAAAACAGCCCACGGCGATGAGTTTGTTGGCACATTCCAATACATCAGCGGTTAAATGCGTGCGTGAACGAATGCCTAAGAAGTGAGCATCTTTGATCACTTCTTTTAATTCTTCTGGCTCAAGGGCTTTTTTGTGATACTCAATATTAGTGTAGCCTGCGGCATTTAGCACATCAACGGCATTTTTATGTACGCCCTCGAGCAGTACAAATTTAATTTTAGATTTATCCAGTGAAACTTTGGTTGTCATTTTGCTCTCCATAATCAAAAATTATTCAATAATTTCTGTACCTTGTGGTGTGCCGACAATCACAATATCCGCACCACGCAAGGCAAAATTCCGTTGGTAACCACACCTGCCACGTTATTTAAGGTTTTTTCCATTTCGATTGGATTTAAAATTGGGAAATTATACACATCTAAAATCACGTTCCCGTTATCCGTTACCACCCCTTCGCGATATTCTGGCGAACCGCCTAAACTCACTAATTTACGCCCCACTTGTGAACGTGCCATTGGGATCACTTCCACTGGCAAGGCAAAGGTTGAGCCTAGCACGTCCACTTGTTTGCTTTGATCCACAATGCAGATAAATTTTTTCGCCAGTGCGGCAACAATTTTTTCTCGCGTTAATGCTGCGCCGCCCCCTTTGATCATCATTTTTTGTGGGTTGATTTCATCAGCGCCATCAACATAAATATCCAAACTTGACACTTCATTGGCGCTAAATACTTCAATGCCTTGTTTTCTCAATAATTCTTCTGATGCTTTAGAGGCCGCTACCGCCCCTTTAATTTCATCTTTCATTGCACCAAGAGCTTCAATAAAACAATTTACCGTTGAGCCACTGCCCACGCCCACAATCGTATCCGGTTTAACATATTGCAATGCCGCTTGTGCTGCTTGCTTTTTCATTGCGAGTTGATCCATATTCTTTCCCTTTATTGATAAAATCTGTGTTCAAATTTGCTCTAAGTAAACGTTTGCGAACAAGGCATCTACTTTAATCCCATTCACGGGCAGATACAAGCCCTATTCAGGTAAAAACTCTGTTAACAATTCGTTTAAAAACAGCTTACCCTGCTCGGTTATTTGCCAAGTGCGGTGGTTTTCTTGAATATATTTTTGTGATTTAGCCCAATCAATTTGTTCCGCGATCACATCACAGGATAATCCCGTCAAATTCTCAAACTCAATTTTGGGCACAGTCTCAAGCAAGCGAAAACGGTTCATAAAGAATTCAAAAGGACGCTCATTAAGGGGGATTGGCTTTTCTTCATATAAATATTCCCCACGCATATAGCCTTTCGGGTGCTTAGTTTTAGAAAAACGCAAAATATCGCCATTCGGGAAAGTCAATTTTCCGTGCGCACCACAACCTATCGCCAAATAATCGCCAAAGCGCCAATAATTCAGGTTATGACGACACTGATCACCGGCTTGGGCATAGGCAGAGGTTTCATATTGCCCATAGCCTGCTTGGCTTAAAAGCTGATGACCTTGCTCGAAAATATCCCATAGCGCGTCATCATCAGGCAATGTAGGCGGACGATAGGCGAACATTGTATTTGGTTCAATGGTGAGCTGATACCAAGAAAGGTGGCTCGGCTCAAGAGCGATAGCTTGGCGTAAATCATCTAGCGCTTGCGTAAGAGTCTGATTTGGTAAGCCGTGCATTAAATCTAAATTAATGCGTTTAAAGCCCGCATCTTTTGCCATTTGCACCGCGCTTTTTGCTTCCTCAGAATTATGAATGCGCCCTAAGCGTTGCAATTTTTCATCATCAAAACTTTGTATGCCTAAAGAAAGGCGATTCACCCCTGCTTCCACATAGCCTGCAAAACGACTCGCTTCTGCCGTGCCAGGGTTGGCTTCTAAGGTGATTTCAATATTTGGCGCAAAGGGAATTTGCTGTTCAATGCCTTGCAATAATTGCGCGATGCCTTGTGCTGAAAATAAACTTGGCGTGCCACCACCAATAAAAATGGAATGTAGCGTTCGCCCACCAATGCTTGCTTGGTAGCGCGCCAGATCTTGGCGTAAATCAACCAACAAATGCGCGATATATTCCTGTTCGGGAATGCCGCCTTTTTTCGCGTGGGAATTGAAATCACAATAAGGACATTTTTGCACGCACCAAGGGATATGCACATAAAGACTTAATGGGGGAAAAAGCGGCGGAAAAACTTGCATTATTTTGACCGCTCTTTGGCTTGTAAGCGTGCTTTTAACACGCCTAATGCGCGTGCGCGATGTGAGATTTGTTTCTTCTCTGGCATATCAAGCTCGGCAAAAGTGCGGTCTTTTTCAGGATAGAAAAACAGGCTGTCATAGCCAAAGCCATTCTCACCTTTTTCTTCAAAAGTGATTTCGCCAGAACATTCCCCCTCCGCAATAATTGGTGAAGGATCGGTTTCGTGTTGCAATAAGACAATACAGCTCACAAACTTCGCTTGGCGTTCGCTGGCTGGCACATTAGCTAATTTTTGTAATAATTTTTTACGATTTTCAGCATCCGCTTGCTTTCCATCCACACCAGCATAACGTGCAGAATATAACCCCGGTTCACCATTGAGAGCATTCACCACTAATCCGCTATCATCAGCAATGGCGGGCAAACCTGACATTTTGGCTGCATAACGCGCTTTCAATAAGGCATTTTCCACAAAAGTTAAGCCTGTTTCTTCGGGGCTTTCAATGCCTAAATCCGTTTGTGCGATCACTTCAAAGCCAAAATCTGCTAGCACATCGGCCATTTCCCGCACTTTGCCTTGATTACCCGTAGCAAGCACAATTTTTGTTTCATTGTTGATCCTTATAAATAAAAAGGGCGACCACTAAGTCGCCCTTGTAACACTCATTGAGAGGAAACCAGATAATGATCTCCATTCAGCTATAATATGTTTATGCATATACTTAGTGTGATTAGTATAGTGCATTTTAATTATGATCTCTATTTGCCATCTTCACTAAATGATAAAGGATCGATACGTTCTCTGTTTTTTTCTAATGTTGCTTTCCCAATGCCTTGAACCTCTAACAGCTGTTCTATCGCGGTAAATTTGCCGTGTTTCTCTCGATATTCAATAATCGCTTCAGCTTTTTTCGCACCAATACCAACCAACGAACGTTGAATATCACTCGCTGTAGCGGTATTGATATTCAATTTTTCGCCAATGAAAGATTTCTCTTTGATTGTATCCGTCAAAACTTGAGCGGTACTAGAACTGACTTTTTCATTTGGTTGAGACTGAGCCACAACAGAAAAGCTACTTAACAAGCCTATTGATAACAACAAAGAAGATAGAACTGTCTTAATTTTCATTACGGTTTTCCTTATTCATAGAAACAAAAAGTATAAATACTGAATAAATCAGTAGTGATACTTTGCATCTCAATACAAAAACTCGCAAGAAAAGCACCGCTCTTTTGCGATCACGATCGTAAAAATAAACGGAATAAATAAGGCAATTTGATATAAGAAGGTACAAAAATAAACACGTTCGGCTTAGATTGTAATCGCCTTAATTCATACTAAACATTAACAATGTGCAAAATACTGCCCTTTAATAGGTTTAGCCAAAAAATATGGAAGTATAGAAATACAAAAACTCTGATAACCATCATTCTTTTCAAATTATGATAATTTCAGAAAAGCAAAAGAAAACTAAACTTAAAATATAATGAAAAAATTGGACTAATAAGGAAATTTTATATCTGATGGCAGGGGCGGAGAGGCTCGAACTCCCAACACCCGGTTTTGGAGACCGGTGCTCTACCAATTGAACTACGCCCCTAAATGAAGTGGCGGAACGGACGGGACTCGAACCCGCGACCCCCTGCGTGACAGGCAGGTATTCTAACCAGCTGAACTACCGCTCCGCAAAATTGATAATTGGCAGTGACCTACTCTCACATGGGGATTCCCCACACTACCATCGGCGTTACAGCGTTTCACTTCTAAGTTCGGCATGGAATTAGGTGGGTCCGCTACACTATAGCTGCCAAAAAATTTTATTTTGTTAATTTACTTAAATGAAAATAAATTAACAAAATAATACCTGGCGGTGTCCT
>NZ_PQVI01000010.1 GCF_002921145.1 Avibacterium endocarditidis | reverse complement strand
TAAAAACAAGCTGAAAACTGAAGAGACTTTCAAGCTGATGGGGGAGTGGTAATCGTGATAGAGCCATTTTCTTATTAAATTGAAAAAGTCTGAGTAAAAGGCTTACTTGAACAAAAGCAAGTAAGCGTTCTCAACGAGAGAACAACTTCGGGGAAAAATCCTTGAGGTTGTATAGTTAAGTGAGAAAGCGTACAGGGCGGATGCCTTGGCAATCAGAGGCGAAGAAGGACGTGCTAATCTGCGAAAAGCGTGGGTGAGTTGATAAGAAGCGTTTAACCCACGATGTCCGAATGGGGAAACCCGATAGGCGAAGAGCCTATCATTACTAGGTGAATAAAATAGCCTCGTAAGGCGAACCGGGAGAACTGAAACATCTAAGTACCCCGAGGAAAAGAAATCAACCGAGATTCTGTGAGTAGCGGCGAGCGAAAGCGGAGGAGCCAGTAAGTGATAGCATGTGATTTAGGAGAATTAGCTGGGAAGCTAAGCGACACAGGGTGATAGCCCCGTATCTAAAAAATCGCGTGTGGTACTAAGCTTACGAAAAGTAGGGCGGGACACGAGGAATCCTGTTTGAAGATGGGGGGACCATCCTCCAAGGCTAAATACTCCTGATTGACCGATAGTGAACCAGTACTGTGAAGGAAAGGCGAAAAGAACCCCGGTGAGGGGAGTGAAATAGAACCTGAAACCCTGTACGTACAAGCAGTGGGAGCCCGAAAGGGTGACTGCGTACCTTTTGTATAATGGGTCAGCGACTTATATTTTGTAGCGAGGTTAACTGAATAAGGGAGCCGAAGGGAAACCGAGTCTTAACTGGGCGTTTAGTTGCAAGGTATAGACCCGAAACCCGGTGATCTAGCCATGGGCAGGTTGAAGGTTGGGTAACACTAACTGGAGGACCGAACCGACTAATGTTGAAAAATTAGCGGATGACCTGTGGCTGGGGGTGAAAGGCCAATCAAACCGGGAGATAGCTGGTTCTCCCCGAAATCTATTTAGGTAGAGCCTTGAGCGGACACCTTTGGGGGTAGAGCACTGTTTCGGCTAGGGGCCCATCCCGGGTTACCAAACCGATGCAAACTCCGAATACCAAAGAGTGATACTCAGGAGACACACGGCGGGTGCTAACGTCCGTCGTGGAGAGGGAAACAACCCAGACCGCCAGCTAAGGTCCCAAAATCTATATTAAGTGGGAAACGAAGTGGGAAGGCTTAGACAGCTAGGATGTTGGCTTAGAAGCAGCCACCATTTAAAGAAAGCGTAATAGCTCACTAGTCGAGTCGGCCTGCGCGGAAGATGTAACGGGGCTAAAATATAGTACCGAAGCTGCGGCATCAGTAGCAATACTGTTGGGTAGGGGAGCGTTGTGTAAGCGGAAGAAGGTGATTTGAGAGGATTGCTGGACGTATCACAAGTGCGAATGCTGACATAAGTAACGATAAAACGGGTGAAAAACCCGTTCGCCGGAAGACCAAGGGTTCCTGTCCAACGTTAATCGGGGCAGGGTGAGTCGGCCCCTAAGGCGAGGCTGAAAAGCGTAGTCGATGGGAAACGGGTTAATATTCCCGTACTTGGATAAACTGCGATGTGGGGACGGAGTAGGTTAGGTTAGCGTACTGTTGGAGATGTACGTTTAAGTTGGTAGGTGGGTGGACTAGGCAAATCCGGTTCACTGTAAACACTGAGAGATGATGACGAGGCACTAAGGTGCTGAAGTAATTGATACCACACTTCCAGGAAAAGCCACTAAGCTTCAGGTTTATCTAAACCGTACTGAAAACCGACACAGGTGGTCAGGTAGAGAATACTCAGGCGCTTGAGAGAACTCGGGTGAAGGAACTAGGCAAAATAGCACCGTAACTTCGGGAGAAGGTGCGCTGGCGTAGTGTGAAGTTCTTTGCGAATGGAGCATGAACCAGTCGAAGATACCAGCTGGCTGCAACTGTTTATTAAAAACACAGCACTCTGCAAACACGAAAGTGGACGTATAGGGTGTGATGCCTGCCCGGTGCTGGAAGGTTAATTGATGGTGTAATCGAAAGAGAAGCTCCTGATCGAAGCCCCAGTAAACGGCGGCCGTAACTATAACGGTCCTAAGGTAGCGAAATTCCTTGTCGGGTAAGTTCCGACCTGCACGAATGGCATAATGATGGCCAGGCTGTCTCCACCCGAGACTCAGTGAAATTGAAATCGCCGTGAAGATGCGGTGTACCCGCGGCTAGACGGAAAGACCCCGTGAACCTTTACTATAGCTTGACACTGAACCTTGAATTTTGATGTGTAGGATAGGTGGGAGACTGTGAAGCGGTAACGCCAGTTATCGTGGAGTCGTTGTTGAAATACCACCCTTTAACGTTTGATGTTCTAACGAAGTGCCTGAAACGGGTACTCGGACAGTGTCTGGTGGGTAGTTTGACTGGGGCGGTCTCCTCCCAAAGCGTAACGGAGGAGCACGAAGGTTTGCTAATGACGGTCGGACATCGTCAGGTTAGTGCAATGGTATAAGCAAGCTTAACTGCGAGACAGACAAGTCGAGCAGGTGCGAAAGCAGGTCATAGTGATCCGGTGGTTCTGAATGGAAGGGCCATCGCTCAACGGATAAAAGGTACTCCGGGGATAACAGGCTGATACCGCCCAAGAGTTCATATCGACGGCGGTGTTTGGCACCTCGATGTCGGCTCATCACATCCTGGGGCTGAAGTAGGTCCCAAGGGTATGGCTGTTCGCCATTTAAAGTGGTACGCGAGCTGGGTTTAGAACGTCGTGAGACAGTTCGGTCCCTATCTGCCGTGGGCGTTGGAGAATTGAGAGGGGCTGCTCCTAGTACGAGAGGACCGGAGTGGACGCATCACTGGTGTACCAGTTGTCTCGCCAGAGGCACTGCTGGGTAGCTAAATGCGGAAGAGATAAGTGCTGAAAGCATCTAAGCACGAAACTTGCCTTAAGATGAGTTCTCCCTGACTTAGAGTCAGTAAGGGTTGTTGGAGACTACGACGTAGATAGGCTGGGTGTGTAAGCGGTGTGAGCCGTTGAGCTAACCAGTACTAATTGCCCGAGAGGCTTAACTATACAACACTCAAGGGTTTTGGCTTGTTTTTGTTGAAGAAGTGAAGAAGAAATAGAAAAGACATAAAGAATAGAAAGAATCTAAAGAATTATCTTGGCGGCGCTAGTGCAGTGGA
>NZ_PQVI01000001.1:11542-54432 GCF_002921145.1 Avibacterium endocarditidis | reverse complement strand
CCTTACGGCTTGATCAAAATGCTTGATCTTATTCAGCCAATCTACCGCCAAACCGCCGCTTACGGCCACTTTGGACGCGAACAATTCCCTTGGGAAAAAACCGACCGCCAGAATTAAGAGCAGCAGCTGGGGTGAAATAAACTAAGTGAGTTTGAAAAAAGCGCTATTGCAATATGTTGTAATGGCGTTTTTCATTTGCTTAGACAGGTAATAGCATAGTTGAAAAATTGTTGTTAAAAAGTGGCTGAAAGCCTTATAGTACAAGATATTAAGCAAATTGATCAAGTTCAAGCATTTAGATGGTGGTTCAGGATATAAATGCACGTACTACCATTGAAAGTTATTATCCCTATAACATCGTTATGTTTGAGGGCTTATGCAAATCTGAAATGCTATCAAAATTATCTTTTTACTTATGAAAAGCAGGGATTTAGGCTCTGAAAAAACAACTAATCGTTTAAAAAATGACCCTTTTTTCTACTGTGCAAATTTTTGTGATTTTTATAGCAGTAGGGTAGCCCCCCATTTAATAATATCAAAGAAGAATTTATTATCATTAGTGGCAACGCCGTTGCTTGCTTTGCTGTCTTCTTTGCTAACCTCTGCCATACCACTTTTATATTGCCCTTTCACCACGGCTAAATCATCGCGAGCTTTAAGGCGTAGCACATTACATTCAGCCTGAGTTAAAGGTTCAAATTCGGTTTGTTTGAATTTTTTGAATTGGTATTGTGCATATCCCATTGATTTTTCATCATCTTGAATGATTTTGAGGTACTCTTCACCGATAATGTTTTCTAATGGATAGAAGAACACATATTGCGCGTGGATATAAGCATCTTCTTTACTAAAATGCGCTTGCTGAATGCGAGTTAAATTGGGGTAAATACATTGTTCCGCTTGGCGACTTGCTGAAACCCAACGCTGTGCATCTTTATCGGATAACACATAATCTGCCCCAGCAAATTGAGCTGGAATAGGTGTTGTAGCACTATGCCAACTGCACGCCGCAACTAAACTCATAAAAAAAGTGAGAACGAATTTTTTCATTGTTAGCCTGCCAAGCGCTGTCTAGCAATTTCAAATAAACACACGCCCGTCGCAACCGACACATTCAGGGAAGAAACCGATCCCGCCATTGGAATACTCACCAACTGATCGCAAGTTTCGCGGGTTAAGCGGCGCATTCCGTCCCCTTCTGCACCCATTACTAACGCAAGCGCCCCCGTTAATTTGCTTTGGTATAAGGTTTCCGTTGCTTCCCCTGCGGTGCCAACCACCCACATATTATAATGCTGTTGTAACTCTCTTAGGGTGCGGGCTAAATTGGTTACACGAATCAATGGCACCACTTCTGCCGCCCCACAAGCCACTTTGCGTGCGGTGGCATTGAGCTGTGCTGATTTATCTTTTGGCACGATCACTGCACACACGCCTGCTGCATCAGCAGTACGCAAACAGGCTCCCAGATTATGCGGATCGGTTACGCCATCTAGCACCAATACAAGGGGATTTTGCTGATCGCGTAAAATACGATCCAGATCATTTTCATTTAATTCTTTGGCAGGTTGCACGCGGGCGATGATCCCTTGATGTACTTCGCCGTTGGCTTTTTTATCCAGCGTTTCGCGGTTAAGGAATTGCACGGAAATGCCAAGCTGATAAAGCGTATTGAGAACAGGCTGTAAGCGTTTATCCTCACGTCCTTTTAGCACATAAACTTCAATTAATCGTTCAGGTGCATTTGCCAAAAACGCACTAACCGCGTGGATTCCATAAATATTTTCAGACATTGTTATCCTTTAACATTGATACATAAAATTAGGCGGAATTATACGCTTGTTTGCCGTCCTTCCGCCAGTTTTTCGCAAGTGTATTTAATTAAGTGCGGTGCGATTTACGTTTATTTTTCTTAGCAGAAATTTCTGATTTTTTCACCGCACTTTTGTTTTTCGCTTTTTTCGTTGATTTAGTGGCGGGTATTTCCCTTTTTGTTTTTTCGCACTTTCAGCATAGCGGAAGCCTTTTTTCGCTTTATCCTTGGCGGTTTTGCCTTCGCGCCGTGGCTTGCGTTCAGTTCTGATGAGTGAGAAATCCACTTGGCGCTGTTCAAGGCTAACGGCTTCTACGCGCACTTCCACTTTATCGCCTAAACGATAAATCCGTCCGCTGTTTTCACCGATTAATTGCTGGCGGTTTACATCAAATTGGTAATAATCGTTATCCAAAGTTGAAATATGCACAAGCCCATCAATGAACAAATCATCTAAACGGACAAATAAGCCGAATCCTGTTACGGCGGAAATTACGCCCGTAAATTCTTCGCCTACGTGATCTTGCATATATTCACATTTGAGCCAGTCTGCCACTTCGCGAGTCGCGTCATCGGCGCGGCGTTCGGTCATTGAGCAATGTTCGCCTAGGTTATCCATTTCATCAAAGGAATAATGATAGCCGCCTGAATCTGTGGTTTTGCGTTTTGAACCTTGCAATTTAGCCAATAAGTATTTAATTCCACGATGTAATGTTAAATCGGGATAGCGGCGAATTGGTGAAGTGAAATGCGCATATTGCTCTAGTGCTAAGCCAAAATGCCCAATATTATCTGGGGAATAAATCGCTTGGCTGAGAGAGCGTAGCAACATGGTTTGGATAAGCTCGTGATCAGGGCGCTCTTTCACTTGTGCCAGTAATTTGGCGTAATCTTCGGTGGTTGGCTTTGCACCACCGCCTAGACTTAACCCTTGCTCTGCGAGATAAGCACGGAAAGCACTGAGTTTTTCTTCACTTGGCCCTGCGTGAATACGATATAACGCAGGTTCATTGTGGGTTTCCATAAAATTCGCCGCGGCAATGTTGGCTAAAATCATACATTCTTCAATGATTTTATGGGCATCATTGCGCACCACTGGCTCAATGCGTTCAATGCGGCCCATTTCATTAAACACAAATTTGCTTTCGATGGTTTCAAAATCAATCGCGCCACGTTGTTGGCGAGATTTTACCAAGGCTTGATAAAGATGGTGTAATTCTTGCAAATGGGGAACAAGGGATTCATAGCGCTGTTGCAATTCTTCATCACCTTCCAAAATGCGTGCCACTTTGGTGTAGGTTAAACGCGCGTGAGAATTCATCACGGCTTCGTAAAAGCGGTAATCGGTCATTTTGCCTTTTGGTGAAATACTGAGTTCACACACCATACATAAACGATCGACCTGTGGATTGAGCGAACACAAGCCGTTAGATAGCACTTCTGGCAACATTGGCACAACGCGATTTGGGAAATACACCGAGTTCCCGCGATTATAGGCTTCGTTATCTAGTGCCGTGCGCAGGCGAACATAGTAGCTCACATCGGCAATGGCAACCCAAAGTTTCCAGCCGCCTTTTTCTGTGCGCTGACAATACACCGCATCATCAAAATCTCGCGCATCTTCACCATCAATGGTGACTAAAGGAAGTTGGCGTAAATCCACCCGCCCTTTTTTTGCCGCTTCAGGCACTTCTTCGGTGAGTTTTTTGACTTGTTTTTGCACCGCACTTGGGAAAACGTGCGGAATATCGTGATTGCGAATGGCGATTTCGGTTTCCATTCCTTTTGCCATATTTTCGCCTAACACTTCAATAATCATTCCCACTGGGCGGGTAAACATTGCGGTGCGCGGTTTGAGTTCCACCACCACAACTTGCCCCATTCGTGCGCCATGGCGATATTCATTGGGGATCAAAATATCACGATTGATTCGGCTGTCATCAGGCACAACATAGCCAATCCCTTCTTCTAAAAAGAAACGGCCCACAATATGCTTTTTGCGTCCTTCAAGTAAACGCACGATGCGCACTTCTTGACGCCCTTTGCGATCAAAACCGCTTGGCTGCGCAAGAACATAATCGCCGTGCGTAACTTGCTTCATTTGTCCATTGGGAATGAATAAATCTTGCTTTGCACCGTCTACTTGTAAAAAGCCGTAGCCTTCTTTATGCCCAATCACCATTCCTTTGATTAAGTCTAATTTTTCTGGTAAGGCATAGCGTTTACGTTTGGTAAAAACAAGTTGCCCTTCATTTTCCATCGCGCGTAAACGACGGCGCATTGCTTCTTGGCGCTCTTCATCGTGAATTGCCAAAACGGCATATAATTCTTCTTTTGACATTGGCGCATTATGATCACGAATAATATTGAGAATAAACTCACGACTTGGCACAGGGTTGCTATATTTCTTTAATTCCTGCTGATAATTTGGATCGGAAAGTGCGGTGGTTTTTTTTTGTTATTTTTTTAGCCATAATGATTTCCTTATAAGGCATAGATTGCTGTAAGTTTGACATTGCAGGAAGGGGAAAGCAAGGAAAGAATTGGGGATATTTTAGGCAAAGTGCTTTTTATCGTTTTTATTTGTAAATAGTAAGAATATAAAATATCGCCACAAACAAAAACCCAGCGCGCGCTGGGTTTTTTTATCTTATAAAAAGCTGTGATTATTCAGCAACTACGATAAGACGTAAGTTTGCGAATACTTCACCGTGAAGTTGGAAACGAACTTCGTGTTCACCAGTAGTACGGATTAAACCGTTTGGTAAACGAACTTCGCTTTTCGCTACTTCAACACCACG
This sequence comes from Avibacterium endocarditidis, assembly GCF_002921145.1. Taxonomy (GTDB): domain Bacteria; phylum Pseudomonadota; class Gammaproteobacteria; order Enterobacterales; family Pasteurellaceae; genus Avibacterium; species Avibacterium endocarditidis. The sequence goes on along the minus strand of NZ_PQVI01000001.1, from coordinate 49,818 downwards.
AGCTGTGATTGCATCAGCAATATCACGAGTACCGATAGAACCGAATAAACGGCCTTCATCACCCGCTTTACTTGCGATGGTTACAGACTCAAGGGCTTCAAGACGCTCTGCGCGATCCATTGCTGCCACAAGTGCTTTCGCTGCTTTTTCTTCTAATTCTGCACGACGTGCTTCAAAATATTCAATGTTAGCTTTAGTTGCCATAACTGCTTTCCCTTGTGGGATTAAGAAGTTACGTGCATAACCAGATTTAACATTAACTTGATCACCTACATTACCAAGGTGAACAACTTTATCTAAAAGAATTACTTGCATTACCGTATTCTCCTTAATTACTGATTATCAGTGTATGGAAGTAACGCTAAGAAACGCGCGCGTTTGATTGCACGAGCTAATTGACGTTGATACTTCGCACGAGTACCGGTAATACGGCTTGGAACAATTTTGCCGCTCTCTGAAATATAGTTCTTTAACGTTGCGATATCTTTGTAATCGATTTCTTGAACGTTTTCCGCTGTAAAGCGGCAGAACTTACGACGACGGAAATAACGTGCCATTTGGCTAGTCTCCTAATCTATAAATTCGATTTGCTCGGCGTGTAATACTAATTGACTTAAACCATTTGCAGATTTGTGCGAAGTGATAAACCCCACAATCAATAAATTACTGCCGACCGTAATGCTTTGAGTTTTTGCAATTAACTGATTGCCACTAACTTGAACTGCGATTTTACACCACGCTTGACGGGGTAATCCTGCCTCTTGTTGTTCAGAACGATGCTCTAAATAAAAACGGCAGTGTTCAATTCCGTTAGGGCTTTTGCTTCGTTTGGGAAAGTCGCTGACTTGACCAATTAATGAGAAGCGATTATCAATCTTTGAATTACTCTTCAGCATCCTCAAAATCGTTGTTTTCAACTTCAGCTAAAGGTTTACGCTCTTCGCGTGCTTTAACCATTGGGGACGCTTCTGTTACGGCGTGCTTAGTACGAATAATTGCGTTACGAAGAACTGCGTCGTTGTAACGGAAAGTTGTTTCTAGCTCGTCGATGACTTCTTGAGGCGCTTCTACATTCATTAGCACATAGTGTGCTTTGTGTAATTTGTTGATTGGGTAAGCTAATTGACGGCGACCCCAATCTTCTAAACGATGGATTTGACCGCCCGCTTCTTTAATAGAATTGGTATAGCGCTCAATCATCGCTGGTACTTGTTCGCTTTGGTCCGGATGAACCATAAACACGATTTCGTAGTGACGCATTACTGCTCCTTACGGGTTAATCAGCCTCCGACTGTAAGACCAGCTACCAATCTTGCGGAAGCAAGGAACGAAAATGATGATGTAGCTGTAAGGCGTGCGATTATACAGGATTAACGAAAAAGCACAAGGGGAAATTATGTTATTTTATAAGGAAATTTTGAGTTTCAAATTGCACACTTTTAATATATGTAAAAAGCATCAGTTTACTCAAAATTACTCAAAAAATTTCACAAAAAACAACCGCACTATGGAACTCATTCAGTAAATTCAATGAGCATACAATTCAAAGATAGCTTGTAAAACTCAGGCTCTCGTCACCTCATCGCTAGCTTTGTAACCACTTGTATTTATAACCAAAGTGCGGTGCAATTTTTTGAATTTTTTAAAGAGCAAATAAATGAGTTACATCCACGCATTATTACGAATGATCCCCACCGCAATGCCTTCAATTTCAAATTGTTCTGTTTCAGCAAGATCAACCACAATCGGCTCAAATTCTTCGTTTTCAGCGTGAAGATAAACAATCGAGCCTTTGCGTTCAAGGCGTTTTACTGTAACTTCATCTTCAATTCTGGCGACAATCACTTGTCCATTTCTTACATCTTTAGTGCTATGTACAGCTAAAAGATCGCCATCTAAAATGCCAATGTCTTTCATTGATTGACCATACACTTTAAGTAAAAAATCCGCTTGAGGTTTAAACATATTGGCATCCACTTTATAAGTGCCTTCAATATGTTGTTCCGCTAAAATCGGTTCACCAGCGGCGACACGGCCAATAAGTGGCAAGCCATCAAATTCTTCTTCCTCATTCTCTTCTGCAAGTAATCGGATACCACGCGATGCCCCTGGGATAATTTCAATTACGCCTTTTCGTGCAAGGGCTTTAAGATGTTCTTCTGCCGCATTGGGTGAGCGAAATCCTAGCTCTCGAGAAATCTCCGCCCTTGTTGGTGGCATTCCAGTGCTTTCCAAATGGCGTTTCAATAGTTCATAAACTTCTTGTTGACGGGCGGTGAGGGCTTTCATCATTGTCATTATTATTCCCCTGTTTTTATATACATATTAACTGACATTATATACAGAAATGAAATTGTTGCAATCTTCTTTTTTTTTTATTAACGGGATTTGTTTGATTTTGTTAGATTTACGCGAAATTTTAGCGCTAAATCAACTTATATCCGCGTAAATTGAAAAAAAATGCCAAAGTTTTGTGGTAAAATGCCGCTACTTTTTATCTGAGTAAATAAAGTATGGAATTTATATGATAAGTGTGCTCAATTTATATCGAAAATTATTGGAATTACCACTTTCTATTTTAGTAAAAAATAATCCGATTCCTCATAATCCTATTGAAGAATTATCACTAAATATCCATCAACCAATGGTCTATGTATTGCCTTATACCTCGCAAACGGATCTGGTGATTTTTCGTAAAAACTGTTTAAGTGTTGGCTTGCCCGATCCATTTGAAAAAAATGAAATCAATGGTATTTCATTGCCTCGCTTTGTGTTTTTAGATGAAGGGAGACGATTTTTTAAATCTAAAGGGGCAAAGCAAGAAACTATTACTATTTTTAATAAATATCTCGAATTACACCGCACTTTAGCGGATCTTGATGTCCAGCTTATTCCTGTTTCGGTATTATGGGGACGTTCGCCTGGTCACGAAAATAAAGCAGGCTTGCCAAATTTACGTTTATTAAATGGAATTCAAAAATTTGCCGCAGCTATTTGGTTTGGCCGTGATACCTTTGTGCGTTTTTCGCAAGCAGTTTCTCTGCGTTATATGGTTAATGAACACGGTTCAGATAAAAAAATTGCTGCCAAATTAGCACGTGTTGCCAAAATCCATTTTTCCAGACAACGCATTTCTGCCACCGGCCCTCGCCTGCCTAACCGCCAAGCGATGTTTAACAAATTATTACAATCACCCGCTATTTTAAAAGCCATTGAGGATGACGCAAAAAGCAAGAAAATCCCTCTCGAAAAAGCGCAAAAAGAAGCCTATAAAATCTTAGATGAAATCGCTGCAAATGTGAGCTATGAGGGCTTGCGTGTAGCGGATCGTTTCTTACGTTGGTTATGGAATAAACTTTATCAAGGTATTGATGTGCAACACGCCGACCGAGTGCGCAAACTAGCCCTAGAGGGCCACGAAATTGTTTATGTGCCTTGCCATCGCAGTCATATCGACTACTTATTGCTTTCTTATGTGTTATATCATCAAGGCTTAGTTCCTCCCCATATCGCGGCAGGAATTAATCTGAACTTTTGGCCTGTTGGCGCAATGTTTCGTCGTGGCGGGGCGTTTTTCATCCGTCGTACCTTTAAAGGAAATCGCCTTTATTCCACCATTTTCCGCGAATATTTAGCAGAATTATTCCATCGAGGCTATTCAGTTGAATATTTCATTGAAGGTGGCCGCTCTCGTACCGGGCGTTTACTTGCGCCAAAAACAGGGATGATGTCAATGACCTTACAAGCCTTACAGCAACGCCAAACGCGCCCAATTTCTGTCGTGCCTGTCTATGTGGGCTATGAGCACGTTTTAGAAGTGGACACTTACGCTAAAGAATTGCGTGGAGCGGCAAAAGAGAAAGAAAATGCGGGGCTAGTGTTACGCGTAATTAAAAAATTGCGTAATTTAGGTAAAGGCTATGTGAACTTTGGAGAGCCGATTGTACTAAGCAGTTATTTGAACCAACATTTCCCAGAGTGGAAAGAACCGCATTCAGAAGATGAGCGTTCACAATGGTTTAATAAAGCGGTTGATTCCGTTTCAAACCAAGTTATGGTGAATATTAATAATGCCGCAGCGGTTAATGCGATGAATTTAACGGGGACGGCATTGTTGTCCTCTCGCCAGCGTGCCTTGACGCGTAAACAGTTATTAGAGCAGTTAGCAAGTTATCAGCAATTTTTGCAGAATGTGCCTTATTCTGATGATGTGATTGTGCCAAGCGAAACGCCAGAAGAAATGCTCGATCACGTTTTAAACCTTGATCGTGTGGGCGTTCTGGTTGAAAAAGATAATTTTGGCGAAATTATTCGCTTAGAGCGTAATTCTGCGGTGTTGATGACCTATTACCGCAACAATATTCAGCATTTATTCGCTTTGCCTTCTTTAGTGGCAAGCATTGTGTTGCATTATGGTGCAATCCAAAAAGATCTTGTGTTGGAGGCTGTTGAAAAAATTTATCCATTCTTGCGCGGTGAATTATTCTTACATTTTAGCGATGATGAATTAAAAGAGCGTGTCGAAAATATTATTCAAGAATTGCAACGACAAAATATTATTCAGTGCAATGAGAATTTGCTCGCAATTCATAAACCGCAAGTCAGAATGTTGCAACTTTGGTCATCGGGCGTGAGAGAAATTTTACAGCGTTATTACATCACTGTGAGCATTCTACAAAATGCTCCAACCATTTCCCGTGCGACATTGGAAAAAGAAAGTCAATCGGTGGCGCAACGTTTATCTGTGTTACACGGCATTAATGCGCCAGAGTTTTTTGATAAAGCGGTGTTTTCTGCGTTTGTGGGTAACCTAAAACAATATGGTTATTTTGATGAGAATAACCAAGTGAACGAAGCGTTACTTGACGAACTCAGCGAAATTCTTGCGCAAATGATTTCTACTGAAGTTCGACTCACGATTAAAAGTGCGGTGGAAAAAACAGAAGAAATTGATTAATGTTGTGATTTAATATTTCCAAATAAGTAAAAAACCTTAGCAAATAGCTAAGGTTTTTTTGTATTTTGAAATGTAGTATCTATTTTAGGTGGCAATCAGATTGCTAAGGTGATCAAGAAACGCAGAGAAAAGTTTTCACCGATGATTTATACTGAAATCAGGTTCACTATTAAAAAATTCAGTGGAACAAAGAGAGGTGGAAAAAGTGCGGTGAAAAAATGGAAGAAATTGAGCAATTTGTATCTCAATCATCTTAACAACACACAATAAGAAACCCTAGCTGTTTGCTAGGGCTCTTTCCATAAAGCTATGCAATTAAACTGAGCATTTCTTCCGCATTGGCTAAGGCGCTTTCGGTAACCTTGGTTGAACCAGTAATTTTGCTAAAGCTTTTACACGCTGTTGCTGAGAAAGTGCGGTCATTTTTGTTTCAGTTTTTCCGTCAATGGTTTGTTTTCTACAGAAAATGCTGATGACCACAAGCAGGCCACTTGTGGTAAATGGGTAACGCAGATAACTTGGCATTTTTGCCCTAACTTGCGTAATAATTTCCCTACTACGCTTGCAGTTGCGCCACTGATACCTACATCAATTTCGTCAAAAATAAGCGTTGGAATGGCGGATTTATCAGAGGTTAGCACCTGTAACACTAACGCGATACGAGAAAGCTCACCACCCGATGCTACTTTTGCCAAAGGTTGAGCAGATTGTCCAAGATTCGCTTGCAAAATAAATTGCACTTGATCCATTCCCTGAGCGGTCAGTTTATTTTCCGCTTGTTCCACGCAAATAGAAAATTCAGCATTTTCCATTGCCAGTTGTTTAATCCCTTTGGTAACTTGCGTTGAGAGCTTTTCCGCCCCTTTTTGACGGCTTGCACTCAAAGCTTGCGCATTTTCTAACAGCTGTGCATAAGCTTGTTTTTCCTGTTCAATGAGCGCATCTTCGCTATCCGCAAAATCTACCAGCTGATCGAGTTCCTGTCTTAAGGATCGATGTAACGCAACCAATTCTTCGGCTTTTACATTGTGCTTACGCGCAAGTTGAAGAGCTTGACTCATTCGGCTTTCTACTTCTTGTAAGCGATAAGGATCAGGTTCAATATTGCTAGATAGATGTTGGATCTCAGAGCTGGCTTCTTGCACTTGAATCAGCGCTTCTTGCAACATTGTGAGTGCATCGTTGTAGTGTGGATCAAGTGCGTGTAATTCTTCTAAATTTTGCACCGCACGATAGAGCAGACTATCCACGTTTAGCTCATCATTTTCACTTAATAAATTTAGCACGGATTGAGAAAGGGCGGTAAGCTCTTCACTGTTGGCAAGGCGGTTGTATTCTTCTTCTAATTCTGCAAATTCATTTTCTTGTAAATTAAACTCATCAAGTTCTTCTACCTGATATTGCAAAAGTTGTTTTTCGCTTCATTTTCTGCGCATTTTTGTTGGAAGTTTGCCACTTGTTGTTGTAGATCTCTCCATTGGCGATAGTGCTTTTGCACTTTGGTAAGGAGATCATTATGAGCGCAATAGTGATCCAATAAAGTGAGTTGATAGTCATTTTTTAGTAAACGTTGTGAGGAATGTTGTCCGTTCACTTGGATTAAAAACTGGCCCAGCTCTTTAAGCTGGCTGGCAGAAACAGGAATACTATTAATAAAGCCTTTGGAGCGCCCATCTGCGCTTATCACACGGCGTAAAATACAGTTTTCTGGATTATCTTCATCTTGCAATTCTTGGGCTTTGAGCCATTTATCCGCAGGGCTGTTTGGCACAATGTGGAATGTGGCACAAATATCCGCACGGTTTTGCCCCTCACGCAGCATCGCACTTTCGGTACGTTGCCCTAAACACACGCCAAGAGCGTCAATGGCAATGGATTTTCCCGCACCCGTTTCACCCGTGATGACGGACATTCCCTGTGCTAATTCAATATCAAGATGATGAACAATGGCAAAATTATTAATCGTAAGTTGAGTAAGCATAATACACTCCCGTTTAACTGTATAGATATCAGTTTATAACTGTTTTTATATACAGTAAAGCGTTTTGTGTAAATTTTTTATGCAGAATTTCTCAACCAGCCTAATTTCGTGCTTAACACATTGTAATAATTATAATTTTTCAAGTGCAATAAACGCAGTTTATGTTTGCTTTTATAAATATGTACCACATCATCAGGGGTAAATGGCAGAGCAACTTGGCTGTCGCAACCCACTTCTAATTGCGGCGTGTTGTAATCGGCAAAGCGAATGGAAATCTTACTTTCGCCGTCAATAACCAACGGGCGAGAAGAAAGGGTGTGCGGAAACATTGGCACAAGGGCAATGGCGTTTAATTGTGGGGTAAGAATAGGGCCACCAGCAGAAAGGGAATAAGCCGTTGAACCTGTTGGGGTGGAAATAATCAGGCCGTCAGAGCGCTGTGAAAATGCCAGCTTATCATCAATATAAACGTGGAAATCGATCATATGGGCAATTTTGGCAGGGTGAATCACCGCTTCATTTACCGCATTGCTGGTGGCAATAATTTGCCCTTCGCGTTCAATCGCGGTTTCTAAAAGAAAGCGTTCTTCCACGAAAAATTCGCCACGATCTAAACAGGCTTCCAGCTGTGCATAAGCATTTTTCGGATCAATATCCGTGAGAAAACCTAAATTGCCACGGTTAATACCAATTAATGCAATATCATATTTCGCTAAGATTCTTGCTCGTCCAAGCATATTGCCATCACCACCGATAACAATCGCTAACTGAGCTAAGCGACCAATTTCATCTAACCCTGCAAGATGTTGTGCTGGTAAATCTAAACGCTCACCAACTCCCTTTTCCACTAGCACTTGATAGCCTTTTTCGGACAGCCATTGAAATAAATTTTTGTGCACTTGCAAATTCACATCATTGCGTGGACGCCCTACCAATCCAATGGTATGGAAAGAATTATGCAAGGTTTTGTTGTCGATTAAATGAGTTGTGGACATAATATTTATTTTTATGCGAAAAACAGACCGCACTTGAATTCAAGAAATTAGGGGCTATATTACACATAAACTGTGTCAGTGGCTAGCCAAGTTTAGCAACTGTCAATTTTTATGTTTTTTGTTACAATAACGCAAACTTTTGAACAGATGGAGAAAACAATGTCAGAACAAGAACAACAAGTAGAAAAAAACGAATTAGATCAAGAACAAATGGAAAGAGTGGAACAAGCAGAGAAGGCACAAGAAGCCGCTGAGCAGCAGGAAAACGCTGAAAATCTTGAAGGAGATGCTTTAGAAGAAGCCATTGCCCGCGTGCAAGAGCTTGAAGAACAGCTCGCTGAAACAGCAAAAAAAGAGCAAGACATTTTGTTACGCAGCCGTGCGGAAATGGATAATATCCGCCGCCGTGCTGAGCAAGATGTGGAAAAAGCGCATAAATTTGCCTTAGAAAAATTTGCTAAAGATCTGCTTGAAACCATTGATAACCTAGAGCGTGCGCTAGCAACCCCAGTTAGCACGGAAGACGAGAGCTTAAAAGGCGTGTTAGACGGTGTTGAATTAACCTTAAAAGGTTTATTGGCAACGGTTGCGCGTTTTGGCGTAGAAGCCGTGGGTGAAGTGGGCGAAACTTTCAACCCAGATTTACACCAAGCCATTTCAATGCAGCCGACAGAAGGCTTCGCAAGCAATCAAATCACCACGGTATTACAAAAAGGTTATTTGCTAAACGGCAGAGTGATTCGCCCTGCAATGGTGATGGTGGCGGCGTAATAAAAGGTCATCATAATAAACAAATAAAATAGGCGAGTGTATCGCCTATTTTTTTCGTCTAAATTTTCGTTGATATTTTTCTGCGCGAGTTTTTCTTGCTTTTTCTGTTCACGCCGTTTTTGAAAGAAAGTACTGAGTTTTTGGCTACATTCTTCTTGCAGTACGCCGCCTGTAATTTCAAGGCTGTGGTTCATTTTATAATCATCAAAAAAGTGAAAACGCGAACCCACCGCCCCTGTTTTTAGATCATAAGCCCCGAACACTAACCGTTTGATTCGGCTATGTAAAATCGCCCCTGCGCACATTGTGCAAGGTTCAAGGGTAACGTATAGCGTGGTGTTGAGTAGGCGGTAGTTTTGTTGCGCTTGCCCTGCTTGGCGCAATGCCACAATTTCGGCGTGCGCGGTGGGATCGTGCTGAATAATGGATAAATTCCAACCCTCTGCCACAATCTTTCCTGCATCATCAACTAGCACAGCGCCCACAGGAATTTCCCCTAAGGCTTCGGCTTTATCGGCAAGACTTAGGGCATAGCGCATCATTTTTTCATCAAAATCCGACCGCACTTTTGTTTTCCTTATGCACTGAAAAAGTATGAAAAATCAGCCATATATTGGCTGATTGGGAAAATAAAGTGCGGTGCTTTTTGGCGCAATTTTTTCATTTTGCTATTTTGATCCTACACCGAGAAAGGATATTTAATCGCAGGGTGAGATTCATAGCCAATCACTTTGAAATCGTCCATTGTTACCCAAGTTTCCAGATCTTCAAGGGTTTTGATGTCAGGATTAATTTCTAACTTCGGTAGTGGCAATGGTTCACGCTTGAGTTGAACATTTTGCATAAGCTCAAGCTGATCTTCATAAATATGTGCATTGACGATTTTATGATACGCCATTCCTGCTTTTTTCCCTGTAATCTGCCGCCATTTAATGCTAAGAAAGTAAATACTTGAATTTGATTAAAATTCAACCCAAGTGGCACATCGCAAGAACGCTGATAGCTGGTTAAATAGAGCGTATCACCAAGCAAAGAAAAGGTGTGTGTGTGCATACAAGGACGCAAACAGCCGAGTTCAATTTCGCCCGGATTATAAAACGTGATAATTTCGCCACGATCGTCTAGCCCTTTGGTTAAATCATTCACTACCTTACGCAATTGGTCGAGGGTTTCGCCGTTAGGTTTACGCCAAGCGCGCCCTTGTACGCCGTAAACACGCCCCATATCGTCTGTGCCTTTGCGGTGTGGATTATTCAACCAAGCCTGATTTTCATTGGCGTTGGCGTCCCACGTTTTTGTGCCAAGCTGGCGGAAATCTGCGGCGTTGTCGTAGCCACGAATGTAGCCTAAAAATTCCGCAATGGCCGCTTTCCAATAGCTTTTTCGCGTGGTGATTAGCGGAAATTCATTGTCCGCCACATTGTAGGTAAGATCGGCGTTAATCAGGGTTAAACAGCGTTTTCCTGTTCGCTCATTTTCCACCCAAGTGCCGTTATCAATGATGTTTTGACATAAATCTAAATATTGACGCATTGTAAATTTCCCTTATTTTTTCACCGCACTAGCCATCAGCATAATTAGCGCACCGAGTAAAATCATTGGCAATGAGAGAATTTGCCCCATTGAAATGTGCTGTTGGAAGAATAAGCCGAGTTGCGCATCAGGCTCACGGAAATATTCAATAATAAAGCGGAATGTGCCGTAGACGACTAAAAATAATCCTGCCACAGAACCTGCTGGACGTGGGTTTTTGATTAAACAGATTAAGGATAATAAATAACACCAAGCCCTCTAACACCGCTTCGTAAAGTTGCGAAGGGTGGCGCGGTAAATAACCGCCAGAAGGGAATAATACCGCCCAAGGCACGTCTGTTACACGCCCCCAAAGCTCATCATTAATAAAGTTACCAATACGCCCCATTCCTAAGCCAAAAGGAATAAGTGGCGCAACAAAATCTGCCGTCGCCCAAAAGCCGCGGTGTTGTAATTTTGCGGTGATAAACATTGCCAAAATCACGCCAATTAAGCCGCCGTGGAAAGACATTCCCCCTTCCCACACGCGGAATAAATACATTGGATCTTGCAAGAAATAATCGAACTGGTAGAACATCACATAACCGATGCGTCCACCAAGAAATACACCAAGAAAACCGTTAAATAATAGGCTATCCACTTGTTCCGTTGTCCAGCCGCTATTTGGGCGGTTAGCACGGCGAACCGCAAGCCAGCGCGCAAACACAAAGCCGATTAAATACATTAATCCATACCAACGCAAGGCAACAGGGCCAAGTTGGAAAATCACAGGATCAAATTGGGGAAAAGTTAAAAATTGTGAAGTCATATAGTTCCTTTATTTCATAAGCATATTGATCGCAATGCAGATCAATAGCACGGCAAAATAACGTTTGAGGGTTTTCACCGGCAATTTATCTGTGGTGCTAGCCCCAAGTTTTGAAGTAAAAAATGAGGTTGCCGTAATCCCCACCACAGCAGGTAAATACACATAACCTAATGAATAACTTGGCATATTTGCTTGTCCCCAGCCGCCCACAATAAAGCTCAGCATTCCTGAAAGGCCAAGCAACATTCCACAAAATGCTGATGAGCCGATGGCTTTTTTCATTTCAATACCACGCCCATTCAAAAACGGCACAATAAAACCACCACCGCCAATGCCCGCAATGCTGGAAGCTATCCCAATCAAAATTCCACCAATCACAGAAGAGGTGGTGGTGAGCGCTTTTTTCACTTCTTTTGGTTTAATCGAAAGCAACATTTTCACCGCAAGATACACTACTAAACAGGCAAATAATTTGCTTGATACGCTTTTATCTAAATTGCCGACAAAAAGCCCTGAAATAAAGGTGGTCACCATAATTACAGGGGCAAGCACTTTTACCGCTGGCCAAACAATATTGCCGAGCTTGTGATGACGTTGCGCCGAAGAAAATCCGGTTACCACGATAGTGGCGAAAGAGGTTCCCAATGCCGTGGACATCAAAAGTTCGCTAGGCACATCAACCATTGGCAATAAATAAACCAACACGGGAACGATAATCAGCCCGCCGCCAATGCCAAATAAGCCCGCTAAAAAGCCGACCACACAGCCGACAATTAAACAAATAAGAAAAAAGCTCAGCATTATGCCCCCCTTGTTCGATGAAATGAACGTTTATGGAATTTGCCTGATGAATATTTTTTACCAGAATGCTTGTTCGCCGTATTTGTTGCAGAATGGGCTGGCGAAGACTTCTGTTCTTGAGAATAGGAATTTGGCTGATTTTTCCCATTAAATAATACCGCCGCAAATTCCTTCATTGCCTTGCGGTACACTTCTTTTTTGAAAGGCACAACCTGACGCACAGGATACCAAAAACTCACCCAACGCCAGCCATCAAATTCTGGCGATTTGGTGGTTTGCATATTAATATCTTTTTCGTCCGAAACTAATTGCAATAAGAACCAACGCTGTTTTTGTCCGATACACATTGGTTTGCTGTCGTAGCGTAATAAGCGTTTAGGAAGTTTATAGCGCAGCCATTGTTTTGAAACATAAAGCAATTTAACATCTTTACGGGTTAAACCCACTTCTTCAAAAAGCTCACGATACATCGCCTGCTCAGCCGTTTCATTATCGTTTATGCCGCCTTGCGGAAACTGCCACGAGTTTTGCCCATAGCGCTTCGCCCACAAAACCTGACCTTTACGGTTACAAATGACAATTCCCACATTCGGACGGTAGCCATCGAAATCGATCACTATCGTTCACCTTAGTTTTAAAAATTTTAAATTCTGAATTGGTGAATTGTTTCACAAACTCAAGGTTTTAACAACCCGCAAACACGCTTTTAAGGCGGTTTTCTATCAGAATTTAACTTGATAAAATCTTCCTACCTGTTAATAAATTGAATAAAAATCACAACACTGTGCATAACATTGTGAAAAGTGCGGGAATAAAATTAAATTATTTGTGTATAAGGATAAAAAATCCGTTATTTTAAAATAAGTTAAAATAGATCCTTGCTTATCATTAAGATCTAAAATCAAGATCCAAGATCGCAGTTTTTTACTCCAATTACCGTTTAGAAAAAAATCATACTGTATTTTTATCAGGATTTTCACCGCACTTTTATTGCCAAACTGTGAGTTATTCAGCATTTCTGTGGATAAAATTGTGGTTTTATACAGAATAGGTGGGAATTAAATGCTGAGTTTGCCATAAGCACAATGAGAAAAAAGAATAAAACCATTAAAAATCAAAAAGATAGCGAAATAAAAAAGCATTTTCGCATTGTGAATTAAAGGCTCAAAAAGGACTGGTTATTAATTAATCGAAGATCAAAGTGCGGTGCTTTTTTCTCGCATTTTTTATAAAACTAGCCCCAAAACTTGACCTTTACCACCAGTTAAACCTATACTATGGCAAATTTTTATTTAGGATCATTTATGCACCACGATCACGGCTCACAAAATCAACGCATTTTAGCCTTCAGCTTCGCCATTATCACCGCTTATATGGTGATCGAATTTCTCGGCGGTTATTATTTCAACAGCCTAACCCTAATGGCGGACGCAGGCCATATGGCAAATGATAGCCTCTCTTTATTACTTGCCTTTGTCGCCCTGTTTTTCAGCCATAAAACACAGAAATATTTTGCTCTACTCAATGCGATTTCTTTAATTATTGTGGCGATTTGGATTTTATGGGAAGCCATTGAACGCTGGCAAAATCCTTTACCCATTAATGCCTTACCAATGCTAGCCGTAGCAATAGTAGGGTTGTTGGTCAATATGATTGTGGCGTGGTTAATGCTAAAAAGTGATCACGAAAACCTAAATATTCGCGCCGCCTATTTACACGTTCTAGCTGATTTATTTGGCTCTGTTATTGCGATCATTGCAGGGCTAAGCGCGTGGCTGTGGCAAATTCAGTGGATAGATATTGTCGCCAGCGCCATTTTAAGTGTGTTTATTTTGCGCAGTGGGGTGAGTATAATGAAAGCCACAATAGCGGGGCAGCATTTAGGGCATTCTCATTAAGCTAAATGTCAATAGAATAGAAATTTGATGAAAACAAAGTGCGGTGGAAAAATTCATTCACAAAATTTCCAATTTCCACCGCACACTTGTGTTTATAGGCTGTTTAAATATTTTTCCCAATCGAAATATTGCCCGGGGTCGATTTTTCTGTCGGGGGAAATGTCGCTATGCCCCACAATGCGATCTTTACGAATTTTGGGATAGCGCTGCATTATACTTTGTGTGAGTTTGGTCAGCGCCGTATATTGCTGTTCGGTGAATGGCTGATTGTTGCTGCCTTCTAATTCAATGCCAATCGCGAAGTCATTACATTTTTCACGTCCTTGAAAGCTGGATATGCCCGCGTGCCAAGCACGATCATTGAAGCTGACATATTGCGTAATTTTTCCCTCACGATTAATCAGGCAATGCGCTGATACGCGGAGATCTTTGATTTCTTCAAAATAAGGGTGCTGGCTTGGATCTAAGCATCCTTGGAAAAAGGCATCAATAAAATTTCCGCCAAATTGTTCGGGGGGAAGACTGATGTAATGAATGACGAGCAACGAAATATCTTGCGGATCGGGGCGTAAATCATAGTGGGGCGAGGGGCAATGTTTTTGTTTTGCCAACCAGCCTGATTGCTCAATGGAAAATGTCGATTTCATAGTTTTTTTGCGATCGTGATCGAGAAAAAGTGCGGTGCTTTTTGGCTTTATTTTAATTTGCGCCACACTTATTCGCACGGGTTATTCATTGCCCGTATTCTATCGAAAATTAATGTTAAGAGAAATCAACAAGGACAGCTTATGAACAGATTTTCTACTCGTTTGAAGAATCAAGAGGGTTTTACGTTAATTGAATTAATGATTGTAATCGCCATTGTGGCAATTTTGGCAACAATCGCCGTGCCGGCTTATCAAAACTATACGAAAAAAGCGGCAATTTCAGAGCTTATTCAAGCTGCAAGCCCTTATCGTTCTGAAGTGGAACTTTGTGTGTATAACACAAACTCAACCAACAAATGTAATGCGGGAACAAACGGTATTCAGAAAAAATTAACCAATAAGGGCAAAGTGGGTTCGATTGATGTGCAAAAAGGGAAAATTACCGTTACAGGCAGAGATAACTTGGCGGGGATAAGTTATTCTTTAAGCGCAAGTGGTGATGCTGCTAAAGGGGTTACTTGGACGGTAAAATGCGATAAATCTGCTGAATTATTCCCAGCGGGATTTTGTGGCTGATGGGGATAAACAATGGCGGAATATGCGTTACAGCCGCAAATGACGGTTTGTGCGGTAGATGGAAAATTTTTTGAAATTCCACCGCACTTATGGCAGCAAAACCAACAGCAAAAAGCCCTGCTAATTCGCTATTTTGCTGTGCCATTGCAAGAAAATGCCCAAACGCTTTGGTTAGGCATTGATGATTTGAATAATCTTTCTGCTTGCGAAACCTTTTCTTTTTTAACTGGAAAAGTGGTTGAACCTGTGTTGTTGCAAGGACAAGATTTGAAATTGCTCTTGCAAAGCCTTGCGCCAAATGTTGCAGAAGAACCTGCTGTACCCGATTTTTATCGCCCCGCTGAGCAGATTAAAACGGAAAATGTGCAAGAAAAAGCCGATGAACCCGTTATTCAACTCTTAGATCGGCTTTTTGAAAAGGCGTTGCAACTGAATGCCTCAGATATTCATTTAGAGCCGCAGCGCGAGCAGTTGCAAATCCGCTTTCGTATTGATGGCGTATTGCAGTGCCAGACGCCATTATCCACGCAAATTAGTCAGCGCTTAATTTCTCGCTTAAAATTGCTCGCTCGCCTTGATATAAGCGAAACACGTTTGCCACAAGATGGACGTTTTCATTTTAAAACCACCTTTTCTGATGTGTTAGATTTTCGCCTTTCCACCTTGCCCACCCAGTATGGCGAAAAAGCGGTGTTACGTTTGCAGAAAAACAAGCCTGTCAGCTTAGCGTTTTCACAGTTGGGAATGAACGCAGCGCAGCAAAAGGCTTTGCAGCAAACCCTTTCACAGCCTCAAGGCTTGATTTTAGTTACAGGCCCAACAGGAAGCGGAAAAAGTATTACCCTTTACACCGCACTTGAATGGTTGAATCAGTCGGAAAAGCATATTCTCACCGCCGAAGATCCCATTGAAATAGAACTGCCGGGCATTATCCAAACGCAAATTAATCCACAAATTGGGCTAGATTTTAACCGATTGTTACGCACATTTTTACGCCAAGATCCTGACATCATTATGCTTGGCGAAATTCGAGATGCAGAAAGTGCAGCGATTGCTTTGCGTGCAGCACAAACAGGGCATTTAGTGCTTTCTACGCTGCATACCAATAATGCTCATTCAGCAATTTCTCGCTTATTGCAGCTCGGTATCCAACAGCATGAAATTGAAAGCAGTTTGCTGCTCGTTATCGCCCAGCGTTTAGTGCGCAAAATTTGTACGCATCACACCGAAAATTGTGATTGTTATCAAGGTTATAAAGGGCGTTGCGGAATTTATCAATTTTTACAACCGCACTTTAATAATGGGGAAATTTCCTATCAAACGGATTATGCTTCCTTACGAGAAAGCGGATTGGAAAAGGTAAAGCAAGGAATAACCGATTTCGCTGAAGTAGAAAGAGTGCTAGGGAAATTGATGGAGAGTGAACAAAAAGTGGGAGAAAAATAAATTCTCTCCCACTTCAAAGGTGAGTTGATTAGAAACGGTATTCTAATTTACCCGCAAAGTAAGTTTGTTTTAGTCCATAGTCAGAAAGGGATTTTCTATGGCTAATTTGGACGCTGATGTTTAGGTTTGGCGTAATATCATAACCTGCGCTGGCAGAGAATAATAAGGCGTTGCCTAATTTACCCGTTTTGTATTGCTGAGTTGTTCCATCATTGAGAGTTAAGACAGGGGTATTTCCTGTATTGTGTTCATACATTGTACGGAATTTCAATGATTTCCATGCAATTTCACCCCCAATTTGTTGAGTGAAAATATATTGTCGATCATTATTGATATTCCAACTGAAGGTATGATCCTCAATATTGGCTTTGCTACTTTGATATTGCAACGCAATAATTGGCGTTAAACGGACTTCATTTAGCAAGAAATGATAGCCTGTTTCTGCACCAATACCCCAAGAATGGCCTCTCACTTTGGCTAAATCTTTATGTTGTGAAGTGGAAATTTTACCGCGCACATATTGATAGTTTCCACTGAGATTAACATAGCTTTGTTCGGTCAGTTGATTTTCTAATGTGAATAATACCCCTACAGATTTATATTTTGCCGAGCTGCTGCCTTCAATTTCTGTGGTTTTTGGTTCAACCGAGAATTTGCTGAGAGCAAGCCCTAAGTGAAGACGCTGTTTATCGTTGAGATCAAGGCGACCACCAAATAAGGTACTATTCGTGGTGGATTTGTAGCTATAGCCATAATCACTAAAGCCAAGGTTGCTATCATAAGTGGCTTTACGATGTTGTTGTAAAACATAGAAATTTTTCGTGCCTTGCGTAATGTTTTGGGCAAAGGTTTGAGCCTGCATATAACTATGTTCTAACAAGGCTAAATTCGTCACCAAATAGGCTGGAACTTGGCTATTTAATGCTGGGCGATAGGTTGAAGCACTTGCGGCTGTTGCATTTCCTGCTAATGGCGTAACTGTTGCATTACCTGCTGGAGAAGCAGTTTCCGTGCTGTTATCCACATTCCCTGTATTTGGATTAGCAGGTGCGGCTACCACAACATTATCCACTGGAGACGTGGTTTCTGTGCTGTTATTGGCATTTCCTCCATTTTGATCAGAAGGTGGTGTTACCACAGCATTATCCACTGGAGACGTGGTTTCTGTGCTGTTATTGGCATTTCCTCCATTTTGAGCAGAAGGTGGTGTTACGACTGCATTATCCACAGGGGACGTGGTTTCTGTGCTGTTATTGGCATTTCCTCCATTTTGATCTGAAGGTGGTGCTACCACTGCATTATCCACAGGAGCGGTAGTTTCACCGCTATTGTCAGTATTCCCTTCATCTTGGTTTGCTGGAGGGTTACTGTCGTGTTCGCGGTTGGTGGAATTGGGGCAGCTGTGTCATCAGCTTTAGGGCTTTCCTCTTTTGGTGGTGTTGTTGGAGCTTTAATAATTGGTGATAACGGTTCACCATCTTCATTAATTA
The DNA here is from genome assembly GCF_002921145.1 of Avibacterium endocarditidis. GTDB lineage: Bacteria > Pseudomonadota > Gammaproteobacteria > Enterobacterales > Pasteurellaceae > Avibacterium > Avibacterium endocarditidis. Next base: position 31,915 of record NZ_PQVI01000001.1, on the reverse strand, counting down.
GCAAGGTTTGCAAGCGGTAATCGTTGAAATTGCTGTTGTTCTCACCAAAACTATTTTCACTTGCCGTAGTTGCCCCTTTTTCAACGCTAACTAAGGCATAGCGATTAATATGGCTTTCATCATTATGAACCGCTTTCGCCAAATTGAACGCATCTATGCGACTGGTTTCGCCTTTCACTTGAATGAGTGAAATACCCTCATCAGCATCGTAGCGTTCGTTTTTATTAGTATCGGAATTACCGATCTGGCTATTGAGTAAGTTTATATTTACCGGAATAGGTTGGGTGGTGGTTAAATCTCCATTAATCAGCACGCGATCCGCACGCCATTCTGTCATATTTTCGGAAACGTTATCCACATTTAATGTAATATCCGCCCCCTCATTGGTTACATTCCCAAAGGATAGGGTTTTAGGTTGGAAACTGGCATTTCTGGATTTGCTGCCGTTTGCCGTATGATTTAAGTGCGGGGCATTATTTGGTGCAATATGGGCATTGGCTTGCCAATAAGTATGTGAATGAACGATCCCATTTCCCGTTAAACTCGCATTTTCTTTGATATATAACGGCGAATGGTTTAATTCCCCTTCTAAAATGGTTACCCCTTGATTTAACAAGGTTTTTCCTGTGTGATTGAATTGCCCAATTAAATATAGTGTCCCCTCTCCATTTTTGCTTAAACTACCTTGCCCTTGCGTATCAGCAAATAAACGGCTTGTTTGGTTGGCACTAATATCCGCATTAATTTGGCTTGTGTCATCAAGTGCAATGGTATCAAAGCGCGCAATCACGTTATCTTTTATGCTTAATGTGGCATTATTCGCTAAATTTGCATTTTGCGTTAAATGGGAAGTATCTGGTGCGTAAATTATTTCACCTTGGTTGACGGTAAGCTCGTTTAAGGTTGAATTTGTTTCTAAGGTTAAGTGGTTATTATTAAGTGCGGTCGGTTTATAGGCAAAATTTAATTTACCTTGATCATTGCCAAGCATTTCACCCTTAATTTTTCTTACCCCAGATTGCAAATAGTTAAGCGTGCTAGCTTTGGTGGCATTGCTATTAATAATATTTCCGTTAATTGTTTCAGCTTGCAGCCCTTTATCCTCGCCATTTTCAATGGTGAAATTATTGCCATTTAAGTCAAACGTTCCTTTATTCAAGCTGAGATTTTCGGCTTTAATTTGGTTTTCGCCATATAATTTTACTGTGCCCTCAGGGTTTACAATAATGTCGGAATAGGCTTGAACTTGACCATCTTTTTCCTGCTGTTTTAAACCTAATGTGCCTTCATTAACCACCATTTTGGCAGGGTTTACTCCTTCACCGATTTTAATAATTTCCCCATCACCAATTTTATAGAATGTTTCAGCAACGGTGCTATTACGATCATATTCAAATGGCGTGTTTCGTTTATCACGATGTAAGATATTGTCTTGCCATACAAGCTCTTGAATATTTAAGCGAACAAAATCAATTTTTCCTTCCGCCCCTTCATAAAGCAAGCCAATATCGCCATTTGGCAATTCAGTTAAGCTGCTATAGGCGTAATTATTTGGTGTAATCGTAGTGGTATATTTCCATTCGATAGAACCATCTTCTTGCACTTCACCAAGCCACACTTTACCATTGCTGCGTCTATTAGAATGTGGATTAGCAAAGAGGATATGTTCTTTGCCATTAATACGTTTGGAATATTTAATTACTGAAAGTTGGCAATAAGGTTCTAGTAACACGTCATCTAAAATAACGTCTTTTTCCCAAGTGTAACCACCGTCATAACTAGTGGAAATATGAACGCGATTATGATTTGCTATGCGAGAAAAGAGTTTTAATTGTCCGTTGTCTAGTTCAATTACTTGGGATTCAGTAATTTCATAGCCATAAGTGCCGTTAAGCAGACGTGATCCGCCTTGTGCCGCAAATCTGCTATCAATTGGTGATTCACCGCGTTCCCAAGTTTTGCCACCGTCTTTGCTAATGATAACCGCTGCTGCTTGTTTATTATTGTTATTGGTGTAGTAAACCGGCATCACTAAAGAGCCGTCTTTAAGCTGAATCCCTGTTCCGGGGCCTGTTCCCATAAAACGCATCCAATCGGCTTTCACTTGAGAGTTAATGTTGACTGGGTTAGACCAAGTTTCACCGTCATTATCACTATAAGTGAGCCATAAATTGCTGGTGATGGTTGATTTAAGTGGGGCGCTATCATTATTTGGATTTTTCGTTTGTAAATAAATATTTCCTAAACGTGTATCGCCTTGATATAAATCACCGAGATCGTTAAATGCCAATTCAGGATTACCATTAATAACAACCCGATAATCTGTTGGTTTATTTTATCATTATAAACAATGCCGTTTTCACGAATGGTGTAGCGATTATTATATTCGTCAGTTAATAATTGATAATATTTCCCACCGATATTTTTATAACCTGAACCTTCGGCATTTTGATTTTTGATTCCAAAGAAACCTTGCGTTTCAGGGAACATATCCACAATCATAAAGACACGCCCATTGCGTTTGTCTTGCACCATTAGGGGATCGATTAAGAACGCAGAGTTTTGACTGCCATAAGATTGGCTGGCAAGATCAATCACTGTTTGGCTTTTTTGCCAAGTTAAGCCACCATCAAAACTGCGGCGGATCGCGGTATCAATATTTCCCCAGTCAGCAGAATGTTGCCAGCGCTTGTCGATAGCGGCGATAACAACGCCGTTTTGCGTGGTGAGTAAGGAAGGAATACGGTAGTTTTTTGCGCCATCTTGATTTGGTTGAAAGAGCGATTCTTTTTCCGTTAGCATTGCCCCTGAAGCGCGATGTTTATCCGCATTCTCGCTTTCGTTTCGGCGATAGGTTTCCGCTAATTCTTGGTGTAGCGCTTTGATTTTTTCTTCTGACAATACTTGTTCGGTAACTCCCGCCGAATAAATATTTCCACTAAAACGCATTTCATTGCCAGAGCTTCTTGGCGTTTTTCCTAAATAAGCAATATTTAAGTTCTCAATATCTTTGAAGAATTTAGAATTATTATGTGTTTGTTTTAATTCGCCATTCACATAAATTTTAATTTGGTTATTTGTTTTATCAAACGTATAGGTAATGGTTTGATAATCTTTATTTTGATTATCAACATTTGCGGTAAGTGCTGAATTATTAATTAAATAGCTATTCTTATTTCTTAATTCTAAGCCAAAGGTATCCGTGCCTTGCTTCCTTAACATATAGAAATTAATATAGTGGTTGGTGTGTCCACCTAGGGTTGAAGCACCTAAAAGAGAATAAACATTATCACCACCATTGGTTTTAAAGCCAAAAGTTAAAGAACCGTTTTCTAAATTAAAAACATCATTTTTAGTGAAGGTTTCAGTGATATTAAGTGGCTTGAAAAATTCGGTATTTGATTTGAAATCTAAGATTCCTTCGTTACTCGCCATGGCATATTGGCTGATAAGACACGAGGAGATTAAAGCTGCCAATGCTGTTTTTTTCATAGGGCATCCTTTGTTTGATGTGAAATTAGGAGTATCTCAGTGCTGATGATATTTTTGCTCTATAATGGAGTAAATAATGATAATTTCACTTCGTGATGTTCTTCACAGAATCATTCTTATTTTCTATCAAAAATGAGAGATTTCTCGCATTTCTACAAAAAGAGAATTTCTCAAAGAGCATTAGAGCCTGTATTTAAAACGTGGTAATATGCCCATCAACAATCAAATGATTCTGACAGTAGCAGGAAAACAAAATAAAAGGAACACAATTTGTCCAACCCAATGAGCGAACTAAGCGAAACCTTTACTCTTGAACCGCAAGATAATGCCCGTTTGCAGGCATTGTGCGGAGCATTTGATGAAAATATCCAGTTGATTGAAAAAGAATTTTTCTTGGATATTGCACGGCGTAATTTTACCTTTACGCTGAAATCGAAAGATCCCAATCCGAAATCTCATCACGCAAAATTATTAAATAAAGTGGCGGCGTTGATCCAAACATTGTATTTGGAAACCGCACCGGTGCGTGGCGTGGTGAAAGAAATTGATTTGTCTGATGTGCATTTAGCCATTCAGGAAAATCGAATGTTATTACAACAAGATAGCGAACAAGCAGAACAAAATGCGGTGCCAAAAGTCTATCAAACCACAATTAAAACCAAGCGTGGCTTAATTAAACCGCGTGGCGCAAATCAGATTCAATATTTGCATAATATTTTGCGTTATGACATTAGTTTTGGTATTGGGCCAGCAGGCACAGGGAAAACTTTTCTTGCTGTGGCGGCTGCGGTGGAAGCCTTAGAGCGACAAGAAGTGCGCCGCATTTTGCTCACTCGCCCTGCGGTGGAAGCCGGGGAGAAATTGGGCTTTTTGCCGGGAGATTTAGGGCAAAAAATTGAGCCTTATTTACGCCCGCTCTATGATGCCTTATTTGAAATGCTAGGCTTTGAAAAAGTGCAGAAATTAATGGAGCGCAATGTGATTGAAATCGCACCGCTGGCTTATATGCGTGGACGCACGTTGAATGATAGCTTTATTATTTTAGATGAAAGCCAAAACACCACCACCGAACAAATGAAAATGTTTTTAACCCGTATCGGGTTTAATTCTAAAGCGGTGATAACGGGCGACATCACGCAAATTGACTTGCCACGCAGCCAAAAATCAGGTTTACGCCACGCCATTGAAGTGCTAGAAAATGTGCCAGAATTGAGCTTTAATATTTTGACAGTAAAGACATTGTTCGCCACCCAGTGGTTGCCAAAGTGGTGCAAGCCTATGATAAATGGGACGAACAGGAAGAAATTCGCCGTAAAGAACGCGCCTTACAGCGTCAGCAAGAACAGGCGAAACAACAAGCCTTAGAACGAGAAGAAACAGAATGAAAGATGTCATCGTTGATTTACAAATCGCAGTAGAAAATAGCGAAAACTTGCCGACAGAACAACAATTTCAACAATGGGCAACCGCCGCAGTGCAAGCAGAGAACCTGCAACCTGAGATCACCATTCGCGTGGTGGACGAAGCGGAAAGCCAAAGCTTAAACGCCACTTATCGTGGTAAGGATTATCCAACCAACGTGCTTTCCTTTCCTTTTGAATGCCCTGAAGAAGTGGAATTGCCGCTGCTCGGCGATTTAGTGATTTGTCGCCAAGTGGTAGAACGAGAAGCGCAGGAACAAGGCAAACCCTTAATGGCACACTGGGCGCATATGGTCGTACACGGCTGTTTGCATTTGCTGGGCTACGATCATATTGAAGATGATGAAGCAGAAGAAATGGAAAGCCTTGAAACGGAAATAATGCAAGATCTTGGCTTTGCCGATCCTTATTTAGCGGAAAAAGCCTAGCCTTGCAGCCACGTCAGCTTCGTATCTTAGTTGGGGAAAATACGTGCTTACAAACTCAACTTTCCCCTTTATTTTCTGACTTCGCTCGCTTTGAAAAACAAAGTGCGGTGCTTTTTTTTGATGAAAATTGTGATGAAAATTGCACCGCACTACCGCACTTTTTCCCGAGCAAAACATCACTCTAATTCCCTTTAGCAAAGCAAAAAATCAGCTTGGGCGCGAACATTGCCTGATTATTTATGATGCCAGACAAAGCCTAAATCTTGATGCCCTTGCCATTGCCGCAGGTACATTGCAAGCGGGCGGGCAGCTTTATTTATTGTTCAACTATTGGCAACATTTAGCCACGCAAATTGATTTGGATAGCCAGCGTTGGAGCGGTGTGCCGCAAGGCATTTGCACACCGAATTTTGTCCAATTTATGCAGCAAAAAGTGCGTGAATACGGCTTTCCTATTTATCAGCAACAAAATGGTGATAGCTTTTTACCAGCACCGCATAACTCAGCCATCGAGCCGATAAAGTCCTTTCATTCTGCCACGCAGGATCAACAACGTATTTTGCAACAATTATTAAATGCTCCGAAAGAAATCAATGTGCTCACCGCCAAGCGTGGACGGGGAAAATCCGCCTTGGCAGGATTATTTGCCGCGCATTTAGACAAGGTGATTCTCACCGCACCAAATAAAAGTGCGGTGCAAATTTTGCAAGATTTTGCTGAGAAAGAGTTACTTTTTATTGCACCTGATGATCTCGCTCAACAAGTGCAACAAGATCCCGATAAATTTAACGATCATTGGTTGATCATTGATGAAGCTGCAATGATCCCGCTACCTTTATTAATGCAGCTCACAGCGCATTTTCGGGCGATTTTATGTACCACCACGATACAAAGCTATGAAGGCACAGGGCGCGGTTTCTTGCTTAAATTTATGCAAAAAACACCGCACTTTGCAACATTTTGAACTCAGCACCCCGTTGCGTTGGCGAGCAGATGATCTGATTGAACCTTTTATTTCTGAGTTGCTTTATTAGAAGCGGAAAGCCAATTAGCTCAGCCTGAGTTTCAGCCTAATTTGTTCCTAATGCGGATTTGCATTTTCATTGGCATCATAGCCAAAGCCTTTTTCAGAAAGGAGAATATGAAGATTTTTACGGATTGCTGATGCTCGCCCATTATAAGACGTCCCCTGTGGATTTACGCCGTTTGCTCGATGGCAGGCATCAGCAATTTTTACTGGCAAAATCCAATCAGGATTTATTAGGCGCGCTTTGGCTGCTGAATGAAGGGGCAATGCAAGATAGTGCGTTGATTGAAGGCATAATGCAAGGTGTCCGCCGCCCGAAAGGTAATTTGGTGGCGCAAATATTGTGCCAAGCAAGCCTAAATGAAGCAGCGTGCAAGCTGAGTTCAGCACGCATTTCTCGCATTGCTGTGCAACCTAAATGGCAACATCAAGGGATAGGACAGGCGCTAATGGCAGAAGTGAATGAGCCAAGTCTGCAGAGTCAAGATCGCACGCAAGATTTTTTATCGGTGAGCTTTGGCTACACGCCCGAGCTTGCTCAATTCTGGCAAAAGTGCGGGTTTAATTTGGTTTATTTAGGCAGCCATAAAGAAGCCAACAGCGGTTGTTATAGCGCGATTAGCGTAAAAGGCGTAAGCCGCGCAGGGCAAGATTTTTGTACAAAATTGTTAGCACAATTTGAGCGAGATATTCCTTTATCCTTCCACCCTTTAGCCACGCAGCTATGCCCACAAGGGCTGCAAACAAGAGATTTTTCTCTGAATGAACAAGACATCAAAGCGTTACATTATTTTGCTTATTATCAACGAAATTTAGCCAGCACGATCCCGGCTATTCGCCGTTTATTATGGGGCAATCAAGGGGAAACATTGCCTTTATTGTCGGCTTATTGTGAACAAAAAATCTTACCAAGCACGGGCAAAAAGCAATGGTTGCAAGCTTGTCGCGAAGAAGTAAAACGGTGGTTGCAAAAGCAAAAAATTCTTTTATGATAAGGCATACATAAGGCAAAGAATAAATCGCAAAATAGGGGGAAATAATGGCAAATCAACAAAAAGGTGTGCTGCGCAGATTATGGGATAAATACAGCGAATTTTGCAAAGAATTGGGGATCGATCAAGGCGCTTGCCGCAGTTGTGTGCCAGTGGTGAAATTTGATGAAGATCCACCGAAAAAAGCGGAGCAAGAGAAAGCAGCTAAATCTTAGGATCAGATCGCGATCTTTACATTTCTCACTTTTCAATCATTTCTTACAAAGCCATTTGGCGCGTTGCTCAAATGGCTTTCTTTTTGGGCGAAATATACAAATCTTTACATAAGATCCGGATCAAACTGCTTGCAACTTAGTCAAACTAATACTAAACTTACAAATAAGTGGTAAAAAGTGGTGTTTTGTGGTAAAAATTGCGAAATTCTGTAAAAAATAACCGCACTTATTTTTAACAAGAGATCTCAAACAATGTTTCGTGGCGCATCATCGGTAAATTTGGATTCAAAGGGACGGCTTGCCATTCCTACCCGTTACCGTGCCGAGATCCTAGAAAAAAATAATGGGCAAATGGTTTGTACCGTGGATATTCGTCAACCTTGCTTGTTACTTTATCCCTTAGATGAATGGGAAGTTGTTGAGCAAAAATTATTAAGTTTGTCGAATTTTGATCCTGTGCAACGGAGTTTACAACGTGTGATGCTTGGTTATGCCACAGAATGTGAGCTGGATAGCGTAGGGCGAATTTTAATTAGCTCGCCATTACGCCAGCACGCGAAACTAGAAAAAAGCACGATGTTAGTCGGTCAGCTTAACAAATTTGAAATTTGGAGCGAGCTAGAATGGCACGCACAGATTCAACAAGATATGGCACTTGGTGCAAGTGGGCAACTTGCGCAATCTCCTGAATTGATCACGCTGTCATTATAAGAGAAGGGTAACTTCCAAAAAAGAACAGCGGCACTAGCAGAGATAAGCGGTGTCTTCGGACTCCGCTTATCTCATTTTACTATTTAATTTTTTATTATTTATTAAAAAGTTATGAACGCGCAGAACCTTTTTTCTTCACCTGAACATTTCACCGTTTTATTAAATGAAGCGGTGGACGGTTTGGCGTTGAAAGAAAAAGGCATCTATATTGATGGCACTTTTGGGCGCGGCGGTCATTCTCGTCTGATTTTATCTCGCTTATCCAAAGATGGCAGATTAATCGCCATTGATCGCGATCCACGTGCGATTGTGGCGGCAGCGCAAATTCAAGATCCACGTTTTCAGATCGAACACAATAGCTTTTCCGAGATCCCTGAGATCTGCGAAAAATTAGGTTTAGTTGGTAAAATTGACGGTATTTTGCTCGATCTTGGCGTATCTTCCCCTCAATTAGATGAAGCTGAGCGCGGTTTTAGTTTTATGAAAGATGGTCCGCTTGATATGCGAATGGATACCACCCAAGGTTTATCGGCGGCCGAATGGTTGCAACAGGTTTCTGAGCAAGATTTAGCTTGGGTATTGAAAACCTTTGGTGAAGAGCGTTTTGCTAAGCGCATTGCACAAGCCATTGTTAATTATAATAAAAATGCACGTCAAAACGGCACAGAACCACTTAATCGCACCTTGCAATTAGCTGAGCTGATTGCGCAATCGGTTCCTTTTAAAGATAAATATAAACACCCAGCTACGCGTAGTTTTCAGGCAATTCGTATTTTCATTAATTCTGAATTAGAAGAGCTAGAACGTGTCTTGCAAGGGGCTTTACAAGTATTAGCGCCACAAGGACGTTTGTCGATCATCAGCTTCCATTCCCTTGAAGATCGTATGGTGAAACATTTTATGCGTAAGCAAAGCAAGGGCGAAAGTTTGCCGAAAGGCTTGCCGCTGCGTGAAGATCAAATTCAGCGTAGCCAAACCTTAAAAACCATTGGCAAGGCGATTATGCCAAGTGAACAAGAAATTGCCCAAAATGCCCGCTCAAGAAGTGCGGTGCTGCGTATTGCGGAGAGAGTATAAAAATGGTTGAAAATTCAGAACGTTATCCATTGCGTAGCATTATTGCCGAAGATCTCTTTGCCTCAAATAAATTAGTGATGGCGTTAATGGTATTGGTGATTGTGAGTGCATTAAGCACCATTTGGATTACTCACAAAACGCGTGGCTTGATCGCGGAAAAAGGTGAATTAGTGTTGCAACACCAAGCCTTGGAAAATGAATTTTTAAATCTTAAGTTAGAAGAAGCAACCCAAAGCGATAATACCCGTGTTGAGGCGATTGCTACGGGAAAATTACAGATGAAACGTGTTGTGCCAGAACAAGAAGTTTTGTTATTGGAATAATTAATAGACCCTAAGGTGCAAAATGATCAAGAAGAAAAATCACAGAACAAAGCGTAGCACCAGCACAGGCAGTGCAATTAAACGCAACAAACCTAAAATTTCCTACCATAATAGTTTTTTGAAAGGTCGTTTTTATTGGTCGATCGCCGCTGTTGTACTTGGGTTAAGTGCCTTGATTGCACGCGCGGCTTATATACAAGTGGTAAATGCCGATCCACTGGCTGATGAGGCGGATAAACGCTCAGTGCGTACTCAGCAAGTGCTTTCTGTGCGTGGTTCAATCTTAGATCGCAATGGACAACTTCTTTCTGTCAGCGTACCGATGTATTCTGTGGTGGCTGATGCTAAATTCGTGTTTGAAGAAAATTCTTTGCAAGATAAAGAACGTTGGCAAGCACTCGCCAAAGCCCTTGGCGTTTCTTATAGCAATTTAATTAAGCGTGTGGAAAAAGATCCTTCTTCTCGCTTTGTATATTTATCTCGTCAGGTTTCCCCAACCGTTGCTGATTATGTTAAACAACTGAAAATCAAAGGTGTAGTGTTAAAAACAGAAGCACGCCGTTTTTATCCAAGAGTGGAAGAAACCGCCCATTTGATCGGCTACACCAATATTGATGGTGAAGGCATTGAAGGCATTGAGAAAAGTTTTAACTCATTATTGGTGGGTAAATCAGGCTCTCGCACCTATCGCAAGGACAAATTTGGACATGTAGTGGAAGACATCGCCGATGTTAAAAAATATGACGCACACGATGTTACCTTGAGTATTGATGAAAAATTGCAATCAATGGTTTACCGCGAAATCAAAAAAGCGGTGGCAGAAAATAAGGCAGAATCAGGAACCGCGGTGTTAGTGGATATTCGCACAGGTGAAGTGCTCGCAATGGTCAATGCCCCTTCCTACAATCCAAATAATCGTGCTGGTGTAAAAGCTGATTTAATGCGAAACCGTGCCATTACTGATACCTTTGAGCCGGGTTCAACAGTAAAACCTTTTGTGGTTTTGACCGCACTTCAAAATGGCGTAGTAAAACGTAACGAAGTGATTAACACAGGGCCGCTAGTGCTAAATGGACACGAAGTCAAAGACGTTGCACCAAGAGATCGCCAAACCCTTGATGAAATTTTGGAAAACTCCAGTAACCGTGGTGTGAGCCGCTTAGCTTTGCGTATGCCACCAAGCGCGTTAATGGAAACTTACCAAAACGCAGGTTTAGGCAAACCAACAGATTTAGGCTTGATTGGTGAGCAATCAGGGATCTTAAATGCAAATCGTAAACGTTGGGCTGAGATTGAACGTGCCAACGTTGCCTATGGTTATGGTTTGAATGCAACGCCGTTACAAATTGCACGCGCCTATGTTACCTTAGGCAGTTTCGGGATTTATCGCCCACTTTCCATTACCAAGGTTGATCCACCTGTGATCGGGCAGCGCGTTTTCCCTGAAAAAATCACCCGTGAAGTGGTGAATATGATGGAAAAAGTGGCAATCAAAAATAAACGCGCAATGGTGGAAGGCTATCGCGTTGGGATCAAAACAGGGACAGCGAAAAAGCTAGAAAAAGGTCGCTATGTGGATAAATATATTGCTTATACCGCAGGCATTGCGCCAGTCAGTAACCCACGTTATGCCCTGATTGTTTTAATTAATGATCCGAAAGCAGGGCAATATTATGGTGGGGCGGTTTCTGCACCATTGTTCTCAAATATTATGGGCTATGCGTTACGAATGAATAACGTTCCGCCTGATGCGGTGGAGCAACAAAAAGTCGCTAAACGCACCGTTCGTTTAAATACTCAGAAAAAAGATGAAACAACGAACTAATTTTTGATCAAGGAAAAATAATGAAAAAACTCACCGCACTTTTGGGGATCGATCATTTGCCCCAAGAAGTTGAGCTGACCGAAATGACGTTAGACAGCCGCTCTGCAAAGACTGGCTGTCTTTTCGTTGCTATAAAAGGGCATCAAACGGACGGCAGAAACTACATTCCGCAAGCTATTGCTAATGGCGCAAGTGCGGTGCTTTTTGAAGCAGATTTTGCGCAGCAACACTTAACCGTCAAAATGGAACAAGGCATTCCGCTTATTGCCTATTATGAATTACCGCAACATTTATCGCGTCTTGCAGGGCAATTTTATAATGATCCTTCAGCCCATTTAACCCTCGTTGGCGTAACAGGAACGAATGGCAAAACCACGGTGGCTCAGCTTGTGGCACAGTGGGCGAACTTGCTTGGACATAAAAGTGCAGTAATGGGAACCATTGGCAATGGCTTGCTTGGGCAAATTAAGGAAGCGGCAAATACCACGGGTTCAGCCATTGAAATTCAGTCCACCCTTGCGGAATTTGTACAGGCTGGCGCAGATTTTGCCGCCATTGAAGTGTCATCACACGGCTTGGTGCAACATCGTGTTGAAGCACTGCAATTTGCCGTGGCTATTTTTACCAACCTGAGTCGTGATCATCTTGATTATCACCACACAATGGAAAATTATGCTGCTGCGAAATACCGTTTATTCAGCGAGTTAAATAGCGCGCATCAGGTGATTAACGCTGATGATCCTGTGGGCGCACAATGGTTACAGCAATTACCCAATGCAATTGCGGTGAGCTGCAAAGCGGATTATCAACCAAACCATAAACAATGGCTCAAAGCAGAACAAGTTCAATTCCATAATCAAGGTGCGATTATTCATTTCACGTCTAGTTGGGGCGAGGGTGAATTACATAGCCCATTGATTGGCGCATTTAATGTCAGCAATTTATTATTTGCTTTCGCCAGTCTGCTTGCCTTAGGTTATTCTTTAAACGAACTTTGTCAACGTGCGGGGAAATTACAAGGTGTTTGTGGGCGAATGGAACGTTTGAATGCGACAAATCAAGCCACGGCAATCGTGGATTATGCCCACACGCCAGATGCCTTAGAAAAAGCCTTGCAAGCGGCACGTTTGCATTGTGAAGGGGCGCTTTATTGCGTGTTTGGTTGCGGTGGTGATCGGGATATAGGGAAGCGTCCGCAAATGGCACACATTGCAGAGCAGTTTGCTGATTTTGTGATTGTTACAGACGACAATCCACGCACGGAAGATGCAGAAACTATTATGCAAGACATTCAAGCGGGATTTGTGGATTTAAGCAAGGTACAGATTATTCATCAGCGTGATCAAGCGATTCAACAAGCACTTAGAATGGCGCAACCGCAAGATGTGGTGCTGATTGCCGGCAAAGGCCACGAAGATTACCAAATTATTGGCACAACGAAATTGCCGTTTTCCGATCAAGCGACAGTAAAACAATATTTTAGTGAAACAAAATGATTAAATTAACCACCCAACAATTGGCTGATATTCTCAATGGCACGCTTTATGGTGATGAGCGTGTCGCGATTGAAAATATCAGCACGGATACCCGTCAAGCCAATCCGCAAGGGCTATTTTTTGCCTTAAAAGGTGAGCGTTTTGATGGTCATCAATATTTAGCCAATGCCGTGGAACAAGGCGCATTGGCGCTGATCGTAGATCATCAATGTGAAATAGATGTGCCACAAATTGTTGTGGCGGACACTCGCCTTGCCTTAGGGCTGCTAGGTAAATGGCTAAAAGCACAAATTAACCCTTTAACAGTGGCGATCACGGGATCATCAGGCAAAACCACGGTGAAAGAAATGACTGCCGCCATTTTGCAACAAAGTGCGGGGGATTTTTCCCGAGTTTTATTTACCAACGGTAATTTCAATAATGATATTGGCGTGCCACTAACCTTATTACGCCTTACTCCACAGCATAAATTTGCGGTGATTGAATTGGGCGCCAATCATCTAGGTGAAATTGCGTACACCACGGAATTAGTACGTCCTAACGTGGCGATGGTGAATAATGTGGCCGCTGCGCATTTGGAAGGTTTTGGTAGTCTTGCAGGCGTGGCACAAGCCAAAGGCGAAATCTATCAAGGGCTTGCGCAACAAGGCATCGCCTTGATTAATTTAGATTGCAATTATCTGGCGGATTGGCAAAAGAATATTGGCGATCACCAAGTGCGGTCGTTTTCTTTAACAAATTCACAAGCGGATTTTTATGCCACGGATATTCAGCTCAACGGGCAAGGATCGCAATTTACCTTACACAGCCCACAGGGCGAGATTGCTATTCAGTTGCCTTATTTAGGCGAGCATAACATCAGCAATGCATTGGCAGCTGCGGCGTTAGCAATGAATGTGGGCGCAAGCCTTTCTGATGTGCAGCAGGGCTTGGCAAAAGGCACAAAAGTGAAAGGGCGTTTATTCCCGATTCAGCCTTGCGAAAATTTATTGTTACTCGATGACACTTATAACGCCAATGTGGATTCCTTGCAGTCGGCGATTCAAGTGTTACAAAAATATCCCGCTTTTCGCATTTTAATAGTTGGCGATATGGCAGAATTAGGCGAAAATAGTCAGCTTTGCCATCAGCAAGTGGGCGAGGCGGCGAAAGCGGCACAGCTTGATTATGTGGTGAGCTATGGCGAACACAGCGCGGTAATTTCAGCGCAATGTGGCGGAATGCACTTCATCGATCAAGGGCGATTAGTGGATTTTATTCGTCCGATAATTGCAGAAAAACTGTCGCAAAATCAAAACGTAGTGGTGTTAGCCAAAGGCTCTCGCCGAATGCAATTAGAAAATGTAATTGAATTATTAAAGGATAATTTCCAATGTTAGTTTGGCTCGCGGAATATCTCCAGCAATATCAAAGTGGCTTTAATGTCGTTTCTTATATTACCGTGCGTGCGATCTTAGCTTTATTGACTGCACTATTAATTTCTTTATGGATTGGCCTTAAAGTGATTCGTCGCTTACAAATCCTAAAATTTGGCCAAGAAGTGCGTAATGATGGCCCTGAAAGCCATTTAAGCAAAAAAGGCACGCCAACGATGGGCGGTATTATGATTTTATTTGCCATTACCGTTAGTACCTTGCTGTGGGCAAATTTAGCCAATCCTTATGTTTGGTTTAGTTTGTTTGTGTTGCTCGGTTATGGCGCAGTGGGTTTTGTGGACGATTACCGCAAAATCACCCGCAAAAACACGGACGGCTTAATTGCACGCTGGAAATATTTTTGGCTATCAGCCATTGCGCTCGTTGCGGTATTTGGTATGTATGCTGTGGGGAAAGATACCGATGCCACGCGCCTTGTCGTACCATTCTTTAAAGAAGTGATGCCGCAGCTTGGCTTGTTCTATATCGTGTTGGCCTATTTTGTGATTGTAGGGACAAGTAACGCGGTGAATTTAACAGACGGCTTAGACGGCCTTGCCATTATGCCAACTGTCTTTGTGGCAGGGGCATTTGCTTTAATTGCGTGGGCAACAGGTAACGTAGAATGGTCAAATTATTTGTATATTCCGCATATTAAATACACTTCTGAACTGGTGGTGTTCTGTACCGCCATTGTCGGTGCAGGCTTAGGCTTCCTCTGGTTTAATACTTACCCTGCGCAAGTGTTTATGGGCGATGTGGGATCGCTCGCACTAGGGGGGGCATTAGGTGTGGTGGCCGTGCTAGTTCGCCAGGAATTTTTATTAGTGATTATGGGCGGTGTGTTTGTAATGGAAACTCTGTCTGTAATTTTGCAAGTGGGTTCTTACAAACTGCGTAAACAGCGTATTTTCCGTATGGCACCTATTCACCATCATTTTGAATTAAAAGGCTGGCCTGAACCGCGCGTGATTATTCGCTTTTGGATTATTTCCCTAATGCTTGTATTACTTGGCTTGGTTACTTTGAAGTTACGTTAAAAAGGTTAAGAGCAAACAATGAATCAATATCAAGATAAAAATATCTGTGTGGTGGGCTTGGGCAAAACAGGATTGTCTTGCGTGGACTATTTACTTGCGCAACAAGCCAAGGTGCGCGTGATGGATACCCGCCAATCGCCAGCGGGTGTGGAACAATTACCTTCAAATGTGCCAGTGCATACGGGCGGCTTAAACCCACAATGGTTGCTGGAAAGCGATATGATTGTAATCAGCCCGGGGCTTGCAGTAAAAACACCAGAAATTTATACCGCACTTCAAGCAGGCGTTGAAGTGGTGGGCGATATTGAATTGTTCTGCCGTGCTGCCGATAAACCGATTATTGCCATTACAGGTTCAAACGGCAAAAGCACGGTAACCACCTTAGTAGCAGAAATGGCGAAAGCGGCCGGCTTAACGGTGGGAATGGGCGGAAATATTGGCATTCCTGCCCTTTCTTTGCTTGAACAAAATCACGATATTTATGTGCTGGAGCTATCAAGTTTCCAACTGGAAACCACTTACAGCTTAAAAGCCATTGCCGCTACCGTATTAAATGTGAGCGAAGATCATATGAATCGCTATGTGGATTTAGAAGATTATCGCCAAGCCAAATTAAAAATTTATCATCATTGCCAAACCGCGGTGATTAATGCAGAAGATCCGTTAACCCAACAAGACGGCACAGAGCGAGCGAAGCACCAAGTGAGCTTTGGCGAAACGAACGCAGATTATTGGCTAAAAAGCGAAAACGGTAAGCAATATTTAATGGCTTATGAAGAAATGATTTTACCTTGCGATGAAATAAAATTGACGGGGCGCCATAATTATATGAATGCACTGGCCGCGATTGCTCTTGCACAAAGTGCGGGGATAAATTTGCAAGGTATTTGCACCGCACTTCGTGAATTTACAGGGCTAGATCACCGTTTTCAATTAGCGCATTTTGCCCAAAGCGTGCGTTGGATTAACGATTCCAAAGCGACTAATGTGGGTAGCACCGTGGCAGCGCTCACCGGCTTACAAGTGTCGGGTAAACTTTATTTATTACTTGGTGGTGATGGCAAAGGCGCTGATTTTTCTGAACTCGCCGCGTTGATTAATCAACCGCATATTGAATGTTATTGTTTTGGACAAGATGGCGGAAAATTGGCTCAACTTTCGCAGCAAAGCTATTTGTTTGACACAATGGAACAAGCGATAGAAGCCTTTCGTTCGCAACTCAAATCAGGCGATATGGTCTTGCTTTCCCCAGCTTGTGCGAGCCTTGATCAATTCGCCTCATTTGAAAAGCGTGGCGAAGAATTTACCCGCTTAGCCAAATTAAGTTAGAGAATCATCAATGCAGTTTATTGAAAATTTAAAAGCCCATTCAAGAATTACGCCAAATAATTTGCTCTACGACAGAGCATTATTATGGCTCTTTGTGAGTTTGCTCGTGATTGGATTGATCGCAGTATCCTCTGCGTCAATTCCCGTGGGAGCGAGATTATTCAATGACTCTTTCTATTTTGCAAAACGTGATGCCATCTATGTTGTGCTATCAATTTTTGCTTGCTATACCGTATTAAATATTCCAACGACTTTCTGGGAAAAGTATTATGGCTATATTTTTTGGATTGCAATGATTTTGCTCGTTATGGTGCTTATTCCTGGAATTGGCTCAAGAATTAATGGGGCTAGACGTTGGATTCCAATGATCTTCTTTAATTTCCAGCCGGCTGAATTTGCTAAGTTGGCACTCACTTGTTTCCTTGCTAGCTACTTTACCCGCCGTTATGACGAAGTGCGTAGCCGCAAGCTCAGTGCATTCAAGCCCTTAGTCGTAATGGGATTATTGGGCGGTTTATTATTATTGCAACCCGATCTAGGAAGTACCGTTGTTTTATTTGTGATTACCTTTGGTTTACTTTGGATTGTGGGGGCGAATTTCTGGCAGTTCTTTGCCTTGGCTTGTTCTGGTGTCTTGCTTGTATTATGGCTAGCGATTTCATCGGCTTACCGACTGAAACGTTTAACGGGATTTATGGACCCTTTTAAAGACCCTTATGGCACAGGTTTTCAGCTTTCAAACTCATTAATGGCGTTTGGACGAGGGGAGATTACAGGCGAAGGACTGGGAAATTCCATTCAAAAATTAGAATATTTACCAGAAGCGCATACTGATTTTGTGATGGCAGTCATTGGTGAAGAATTTGGCTTAATCGGCATTCTCTTTGTGATCACATTGTTAGCGTTATTAGTGTTTAGAGCAATGAAAATAGGACGAGAATCATTGCAACTAGAACAGCGTTTCAAAGGATTTTTAGCTTTCGGCATTAGTTTTTGGATTTTCTTCCAAGGCTTCGTAAATTTAGGCATGGCATTAGGTTTGTTGCCAACCAAAGGGCTGACTTTCCCATTGGTGAGTTATGGCGGATCAAGTTTGATTATTATGTCTGTCAGTATCGGGATTTTATTACGCATTGATCACGAAAATCGACTAATGCGAAGTGGACACGCACGTTTGCGTGATGATTAAGAAAAAGGACACATTGTGGCACAACAAAAAAAACGTTTATTGGTGATGGCAGGTGGAACTGGCGGACACGTTTTCCCTGCGATTGCCGTTGCACAATATTTACAGCAACAGGGTTGGGAGATCTGTTGGCTTGGCACGCAAGATCGTATGGAAGCACAATTAGTGCCGAAACACGGTATCCCGATTAAATTTATCCAAATTTCGGGCTTGCGTGGCAAAGGCATAAAAGCGTTGCTTGCTGCACCATTTAAAATTGTACGTGCGATTTTCCAAGCGAAAAAAATTATTCAAGAATATCAGCCTAATGCCGTGCTTGGTATGGGTGGTTATGTTTCAGGGCCGGGTGGCGTGGCAGCAAAATTATGCGGTGTACCTATTGTGTTGCACGAACAAAATGCCGTGGCAGGGCTAACAAATTCTTGGTTAGCCAAAATTGCGACTCGGGTGTTGCAAGCCTTTCCTAACACCTTTCCAAATACGGAAGTGGTGGGCAACCCTGTGCGTCAATCCTTGTTTGAAATGCCAAGTCCTGCACAGCGTTTCGCTAAGCGTTTAGGCAAATTAAGAGTGCTTGTGGTGGGTGGCAGCCAAGGGGCGCGCGTGTTAAATCTCACTTTGCCGAAAGTGGTGGAAGCCTTAGAGGATAAATTGACCGCTCGCCATCAAGTGGGGGCAAATATGTCAGAAAAAATCACCGCACTTTATCCTCAAGGCGCTGATGTACAAGTAACGGATTTTATTGATGATATGGCAGAAGCCTATGGCTGGGCGGATATTGTGATTTGTCGTTCAGGCGCATTAACGGTGTGCGAACTTGCCGCCGTAGGGACGCCCGCAATTTTCGTGCCATTCCAACATAAAGACAGACAACAATATTTGAATGCGAAATATTTAGCGGACGTGGGCGCAGCCAAAATTATCGAACAAAAAGATCTCACGCCAGAAGCACTGATCGAGATGTTGAACCAATTTGATCGTAGCCAATTATTAACAATGGCGGAAAAAGCCAAGGCAATGGCAACACCAAAATCTGCTCAGCAAGTAGCAGAAGTGATTATTAATGTGGCGAAATAAAAGAATAACAAGAGGCAGAGCAATGAAAGAATTTCAAAAACGAGTAAGACAAACCGTGCCAGAAATGCGCCGTGTGAAACAAATTCATTTTGTCGGCATTGGTGGTGCGGGAATGGGTGGTATCGCGGAAGTCTTGTTGAATGAAGGTTACCAAGTAACAGGATCGGATATTGCGGAAAATGCGGTAACCCAACGCTTAAGTGCGTTAGGTGCAAAAATATATTTTTCTCACCAAGCAGCCAATGTTGATGGTGCAAGTGTGGTGGTGGTATCCAGCGCCATTAAAGATGATAATGTAGAAGTGGTGGAAGCGCACAATAACCGTATTCCTGTGATTCAACGTGCGCAAATGTTAGCGGAAATTATGCGTTTCCGTCACGGCATTGCCATTGCGGGGACACACGGTAAAACCACAACAACCGCAATGATCTCAATGATTTATGCGCAGGCAGGGCTTGATCCGACTTTCGTAAATGGCGGATTGGTGAAATCAGCTGGCACAAATGCTCATTTAGGCGCAAGCCGTTATTTAATCGCGGAAGCGGATGAAAGCGATGCGTCTTTTTTACACTTACAACCAATGGTTTCGGTGGTGACCAATATTGAGCCTGACCATATGGAAACCTATCACGGTGATTTTGAAGAAATGAAACAAACCTATGTGAATTTCTTGCATAATTTACCCTTTTATGGCTTAGCGGTAATGTGTGCAGATGATCCTGTGCTACTTGAGTTGATTCCAAAAGTTGGACGTCAAGTGATCACTTATGGTTTTAGCGAAAATGCGGATTATCGCATTGAAGATTATCAGCAAACAGGCTTTCAAGGGCATTACACCGTGGTTACGCCTCAAGGTGAACGCGTCAATGTATTGCTTAACGTACCAGGTAAGCATAATGCGTTAAATGCAACCGCAGCCTTTGCCGTGGCAAAAGAAGAGGGTATTAGCAACGAGGCTATTTTAGCTGCCTTAGCGGATTTCCAAGGCGCAGGACGCCGTTTTGATCAGCTTGGTCAGTTTATTCGTCCTAACGGAAAAGTGATGTTAGTGGACGATTATGGGCATCACCCAACAGAAGTGGACGTAACCATTGAAGCAGCGAAAAAAGGTTGGGAAAACAACGAATTGTGATGATTTTCCAACCGCACCGTTATTCGCGTACGCGAGATTTATTTGATGATTTTGTGCAAGTACTATCTCAAGTTGATGTGCTATTAATGCTTGATGTGTATGCTGCAGGTGAAGCACCGATTGCTGGGGCTGATAGCCGTTCGTTATGCCGTTCTATTCGTAATTTAGGTAAAGTTGATCCGATTTT
>NZ_PQVI01000001.1:0-11527 GCF_002921145.1 Avibacterium endocarditidis | reverse complement strand
AGAAAGTCTTGCGGAAATTTTGGATCAGGTTATTCAAGACGGTGATTTAATTTTGGCGCAAGGCGCTGGCAATGTGAGTAAACTATCCCGTCAATTAGCCGATAAGTGGACAGAAAATTAATTGGAAGTAGTATGAAAAAAACATTAAAACAAAAAAATTGCCGTGTTACTTGGCGGAACTTCTGCCGAGCGTGAGGTTTCACTTAATTCAGGCGAAGCCGTGCTTAATGCGTTAAAAAGCCTTGGTTATGACGCGCACCCGATCGATCCGAAAACCTTTCCTGTGGCGGAATTAAAACAACAGGGCTTTGATCGTGTATTCAATATTTTGCACGGCCGCGGTGGGGAAGACGGCACAATGCAAGGCTTGCTTGAGCAAATTGGTATTCCTTACACAGGCTGTGGCGTAATGGCATCTGCCTTAACAATGGATAAAATGCGGACCAAAATGTTGTGGAAAGCTTTTGGTTTGCCAGTGGCGAATATGGAAATCGTAACAAAATCAACAGTATCCGAACTAAATCCTGCCGCAGTTGTCGAAAAATTAGGTCTGCCGTTAATGGTAAAACCTTCGTTAGAAGGTTCAAGTGTAGGGCTAAGAAAAGTCAATCAACTTGATGAATTACAAAGTGCGGTGGAATTTGCCTTAGGTTTTGACGATACCATTTTGATTGAAGAATGGCTTGCAGGTGATGAATTTACTGTGCCTGTTTTAGATAATGAAGTATTGCCAGCGATCAAAATCGTGCCTGAAGGTGAGTTTTATGATTATGAAGCGAAATATGTTTCCGATAATACGCAATATTTTTGTCCAGCAGGTTTAACTGATGAACGCGAGCAAGAATTACGTCAATTAGTGAAGCGTGCTTATGATGCAGTAGGTTGTCGTGGTTGGAGCCGTATTGATGTGATGATGGACGGTGAAGGACAATTCCGCTTAGTGGAAGTGAACACTAACCCAGGAATGACCAGCCATAGTTTATTCCCAAAATCAGCCGCAACGGTGGGTTATTCTTTTGAACAGCTTGTAGAGAAAATTTTGGAGCTTAGTGTTTAATGAAGTTATGGCGACATAAAGCGACACAAAGCATACGCACTGGAGAGCCAAGAGCTCGCTTTTTTATGCAGGTCAAGCCATTAATTGTGCTATTATGTCTAGGGTTAATGTTTTATGTTTACTCAAATTGGCAAAATTGGCTCGAAAAACTAGATGATCGCCCTATTAGTGCCTTTAATCTCGTAGGAACACCGGCATTCACCACTGATGAAGATGTGCGTGATATGCTGATAAAAATGGGCGATCTTAAAGGTTTCTTTGGGCAAGATGTGAGTTTAGTGCGTGAGCAAATCCAAAAAATGCCTTGGGTTAAACAAGCCGTAGTGAGAAAAATCTGGCCTGACCGACTAAACATTTTGGTCAGTGAATATACGCCTGTCGCCGTTTGGAACGATAATGAATTTTTATCTAGCGATGGCGTGGTATTCAAATTACCAGTGGATAAATTACAGGATAAAAATTTACCGCACTTAGCAGGGCCGGATTATCAAAGTTTAGTGGTGTTAGATGCGTGGAAAAAGATTTACCAAGATCTAAAAACAAAAGGGCTAACATTAAAATCCGTTGCCATTGATGATCGAGAGGCTTGGCAATTAGAACTTGATAATGGCGTATTATTAAAATTGGGACGGGGTGGAAAAGCAAACTCGATCGTTTTGCCACCATTTATCCGCAAATTGAAGTTCCTGAAAATAAAAAGTTATCCTATGTCGATCTCCGCTATAAAGTAGGGGCTGCCGTAGGAATGGTTGATATAAACGAATAATTTTACCTGATAAGAAGTTAGAAAATGGCAAAGATTGTGGAATCAAAAACGATTGTTGGATTGGAAGTCGGTACTTCTAAAGTCGTCGCTGTTGTGGGTGAAGTGTTGCCAGACGGCGTAGTGAATATCTTAGGCGTGGGAAGCTGCCCTTCCAAGGGCATTGATAAAGGTAGCATTACTGACCTAAACGCAGTGGTTACCTCAATTCAACGGGCAATCGAGGCGGCGGAATCCGTGGCAGATTGCCAAATTATAAGCGTTACCTTGGCGATTACGGGCGATCACATTCAAAGCTTAAATGAAAGCGGTTTTGTGCCGATTGTTGAAGGTGAAGTTACGCAAGAGGAAATTGATTCCGCAATGCACACCGCCAGCTCAGTGAGAATGGGCGAAGGGCTTTCCTTATTGCATATTATTCCGCAAGAATATGCCGTAGATAAACAGGTAAATATTAAAGATCCTCTAGGCTTACAGGGCGTTCGTTTAAAAGCGCAAGCGCATTTGATCGCCTGCCATCAGGATTGGCAAAACAACCTTAAAAAAGCGGTAGAACGCTGTAAATTAAAAGTAGATAAAATCGTTTATTCGGGCGTGGCATCAGGTTGCTCCGTGCTAACGGAAGATGAAAAAGATCTTGGCGTGTGCTTAATTGATTTCGGTGCTGGCACAATGGACATTGTGGTTTACACCAACGGCGCATTGCGTTTTAGTAAAGTAATTCCTTATGCAGGAAATCGTGTTACCGATGACATCGCCTATGCCTGCGAAACCTCAAGAACAGAAGCTGAACGCATTAAAGTGAATTACAGCAGTGCGTGGAATCCTCCATCTTCACACCCAGAAAAGCGAATTGAAGTGGCAGGCATCGGTGGACGAGCACCGCGCGTGCTAACAAAAGAACAATTATCGGTTGCGACTTCTGCGCGTTATGAAGAATTATTAGGCTTAGTTCGCCAAGAATTAAACCAATTACAGTACGAACTTGAAAGCAAACAAATGAAGTTTGAATTAATCGCCGGTATTGTAATTACTGGTG
This sequence comes from Avibacterium endocarditidis, assembly GCF_002921145.1. Lineage (GTDB taxonomy): Bacteria > Pseudomonadota > Gammaproteobacteria > Enterobacterales > Pasteurellaceae > Avibacterium > Avibacterium endocarditidis. The sequence goes on along the minus strand of NZ_PQVI01000001.1, from coordinate 8,668 downwards.
GTGGCGCACAGATTGAAGACTTAAAACAATGTGCAATGAAAGTGTTTGGAATGCAAGTGCGTATCGGTAGCCCATTAAATATTACCGGCTTAACCGATTATGTAAATAAACCGCAATATTCTACCGTTGTGGGGTTATTACAATATAACCATAATGATGAAGATGAAAGCCCAATTAACGAACAATATGGCTCAGGAGAGAGTGTTTTAGGGGCATTCTGGTCAGGATTGAAAAAAGTTGTAAATAAAGTGCGGTCAGAATTTTAACCACTTTTATTTAAAATGGGAGAAACAAAATGAATGATACATTATTGATCAGCGTGCTTGGTATCGGAACTTATGGCACAAAAGCACTCCATATGATTATGGATAAAATGCAGAAAAACGATCAAGACGATACGTTCATTACCGCACCAAATAGCAATGAATTTGCGTTTTATGCCATAGATAACGATAAAGAAGTGCTTAATTCAAGTAACGCGCAAGATAGCTTATTGCTCAGTGATGAATTAAATCAAGAATCTTTGGCGGATCAACAAGTAGAAGAAAAATTACGCCAAATGGTGGGCGACAGCGATTTTGTTATCTTGGTTTCAGCCGTTGGAGGTAACACATCGTCAATGGTGATTGCAACGGTTGCAGATAGACTTAACGCAATGAAAATCCCAATGGCGGCGGTAGTCGTGAAACCGTTTGAGTTTGAAGAGCAAAAACGTATCAATAATGCAGAGGTTGCGATCAGCAAATTGGAAAAATTAGTTACAACCCTTAAAGTGTTAAATAATAACGAAGCGATCGCAAAAACTGATAATCAACCTTCAAAACAACTGTTTGCCCAAGCGGATAGTGAATTGGTTGAGTTCGTATTAAGTTTTAGTGAAAAACATTTTATTGCTTAAAAATAAAAGTGCGGTGGAAAATTTACGATTTTTTCGACTTCTTTTATTATTTTTGGGAATTTTTAGCAATAAAGTGCGGTCAGAATTTTGAGAATTTTTATTTTTCATCTACAATAAGAGCAATTTAAGTTTTAATTTTGTGCCAGCAAATCTTGGCATTAACGGAGAATAACTATGTTTGAACCAGTGGATTATGATCTTGGTGATATGAACGGCGCACTGATTAAAGTCGTTGGTGTTGGTGGTGGTGGCGGTAATGCCGTAAACCATATGGTTGCTAATATGATTAAAAACGATATTGGCGGCACGTTAGTGGGCGCTGATGAATTAGCTTTCCCAACAACAAATGACGAACACGATAGAATTATTTTCTATGCCGTAAACACAGATGCGCAAGCATTGCGTAAAAGCAATGTGCAACAAACTGTTCAAATCGGTGGTTCAACAACTAAAGGACTTGGTGCGGGTGCGAACCCAAATGTGGGGCGTAAAGCCGCAGAAGATGATCAAGATGCCATTCGTGCAATGCTTGAAGGGGCTGATATGGTGTTTATCGCCGCGGGTATGGGCGGTGGTACAGGAACAGGTGCTGCACCAATTGTTGCGCAAATTGCAAAAGAATTAGGTATTTTGACTGTTGCCGTAGTAACCAAGCCTTTCTCATTTGAAGGTAGAAAGCGTATGCAATTTGCTGAAATGGGAATTAAAGAGCTTTCTAAACACGTTGATTCTTTGATCATCATTCCAAATGAGAAGTTATTAAAAGTATTAGGTAAAAACATCAGCTTAGTGAATGCTTTTGCTGCTGCAAATGATATTCTCCGTAATGCAGTAACAGGTATTTCCGATATGATTACTTCTCCGGGTCTAATCAACGTAGACTTTGCAGACGTTCGTACCGTAATGTCTGAAATGGGGCGTGCAATGATGGGCTCGGGCGTTGTTCAAGGTGAAGCTGGTGATGGACGTGCAGAGAAAGCGGCACAAGAAGCGGTTGCTAGCCCATTATTGGAAGATGTGGATTTAGCTGGCGCAAGAGGGGTGCTTGTTAATGTTACTGCAGGTTTTGACCTAACCTTAGATGAATTTACCGTGGTGGGGGATACAATCAAAGCCTTTGCTTCAGAAGAAGCTACTGTTGTAGTGGGAACAACCTTAGTGCCAGATATGACAGACGAATTGCGCGTAACGATTGTTGCAACGGGTATTGGTGATATTGATGAGCCAGATATTCAAATTGCACCGCGTACCGCACCATTAGGTCAGCCGATGCAAAAAGCAAATCCAGAACCATTTGGGCAACAGCAGGCAACAGCTTATCAGCCACATAATCTACAACAAGGACAAATGCCAAATCGCCCTGCGGATTTAACGAATAGAAACATTTTAGATACGCCAATTACTGATCGCTTAAATTCTCTTAAAAGAGAAGATGGTTTAGTTAACGCGAACAGTTTTATGCGTAAACCAGAAGATAAGTAAAGGAATAAATCTTATTGTTATACAGTGGATTTAGAAAACATTATGATTAAACAAAGAACCTTAAAACAGAGTATCAAAGTAACAGGCGTGGGGCTACATAGTGGTAACAAAGTAACTCTAACTTTACGTCCTGCAATGGCAAATACTGGGGTGATTTACTGCCGTACGGATTTAAACCCACCAGTAACGTTCCCTGCCAACGCAAATGCCGTACGTGATACAATGCTTTGTACTTGTTTGATAAATGAAGAAGGCATTCGTATTTCAACGGTAGAGCATTTGAATGCCGCCTTAGCTGGCTTAGGCATTGATAATGTGATTATTGAAGTGGACGCGCCAGAAATTCCAATTATGGACGGCAGTGCAAGCCCATTCATTTATCTTTTATTAGATGCAGGCATTGAAGAACAAAATGTAGCAAAAAAATTTATTCGCGTGAAAAAGCCAATTCGTGTGGAAGACGGCGATAAATGGGCAGAATTTAAACCTTACAACGGTTTCCGTTTAGATTTCACCATTGATTTCAATCACCCTGCGATTGGTAAAGATGTGCGTAATTATGTAATGGATTTCTCCGCACAAGCGTTCGTGCAACAAATTAGTCGTGCAAGAACCTTTGGTTTTATGAAAGACATTGAATATTTACAATCACAAGGTTTAGCGTTAGGTGGTAGCCTAGATAACGCTATTGTGCTTGATGATTATCGCATCTTAAATGAAGATGGTCTTCGCTTTAAAGATGAGCTAGTGCGCCACAAAATGCTTGATGCTATTGGTGATTTATATATGTGTGGTTATAACATCATCGGTGATTTCAAAGCCTATAAATCAGGACACGGCTTAAATAACAAATTGTTAAGAGCCTTGCTTGAAGATCAAGAAGCGTGGGAGTTTGTTACCTTTGAAGATAAACAGCAAGTACCACAAGGTTATCTTGCGCCAAATCAAGTATTTATCTAAATCGTAAAACGAATAAAGCCATATTAAAAAATATGGCTTTATTTTTCACCGCACTTTATTTTATTCACTTTTTTCCATTTCTATCCGTTTCACAATATCTTGCAAAATCGTTTTTAATTTTTCAAAAACAAATAATACTCGCTCACTCACCACGCTTTGATAAGGGCGATATAAATAAAGCTGCCATTTTTGTTTTTCCACCTCTGGAAACAGTTCTACCAATTTGCCTTGATCGATATAAGGCTGGCATAAAATATCAATCAGCTGCGAGCAAGTTCGCCCTGCGAGCGCCGATTGCAATTCGCTATACATATCGGAAGCCAAAAATTTCGGGTGGGTTGGAATAAAATGCTGTTGGGCATTAATTTGCCAGTGCCAAATGCGTTTCAGTTTCGGGTTAATCAAGCCGCTGAGCGGATAGTTTAACGCCAGATCTTGTAGGCTCTCAGGCGTGCCTAAACGTTGCAATAATTTTGGTGCAGCAACAATTTTTTCTGCAAGGTAAAGATATGATGGGCTATCCAATCTTGTTCTGGCTCAAGGCACACGCGCAGCCCAATATCAATTTGATCATCAATGGTTTTCAGCTTATCTAAAGAAACACGCCAATCAATGACCAAATCGGGATAGGGTTCAAGTGCGGTCAATAATTCATATAAAAGCTGATCGTTATAAGGCATAGGCGGTACGGTAATTCGCACAATGCCTTGCATCGCTTTATCATTAATTTTTTGTGAAGAAAAAAGCCGTTCGCTATCGACCAATAATTGTTGTGCTTGGGGCAGAAATTGTTCGCCAAATTCGGTGAGTTTAATGCTACGCGTATTACGTTGAAACAAGCGTTCACCCAGCAGATTTTCTAGCTCGGCAATCATTCGGGTGACCACTTGTGGCGATACCGCAAGGCGTTGTGCAGCTTCGCGAAAATTTAAGGTTTCACTGGCAACACTAAAATAACGAAGTGCATCAAGTTTATTCATATTATTCCTTTTTTGCGAATAGTCTATTCCGATTTTATCCCTTTTCAATGTAATTATCTAGGGATAGAATGCACGCCAGAAAAAACGCTAAAACGGTTTTTCATAGTGAACTTTATAAGATAAAAACTTTTGGAGAGTAAAATGACAGATTTAAGTAAAAACCCCGTGGCGGATCGCGCTGAACACAATGCGTTCTTCCCATCAGAATATTCTTTAACACAATATACCAGCAAAAAAACAGATTTTGACGGTTTCAAATTCGATAAACCTTATACTGGCGGTAAACACAAAGTATTAATGATCGGCACAGATGAGCGTTATATCGAAATGCAAAACGGTAAATTATTCTCAACAGGTAACCACCCCGTTGAAATGTTATTACCTATGTTGCATATGCACCACGCAGGCTTTGAAATTGATGTGGCAACCTTATCAGGTAACCCAGTTAAATTAGAAATTTGGGCAATGCCAGAAGAAGACAAAGCGGTAATGGATTTATATAACCAATACTTGCCAAAATTAGTAAATCCGAAAAATTAGAAGATATTTTACCTGAAGTGTTAGCGGAAGATTCACCTTATATCGCGGTATTTATCCCAGGGGGTCACGGCGTATTAGCTGGCGTGCCACACAGCAAAGACGTGAAAAAAGTGTTAGATTGGGCATTAAATAAAGATAAACACGTGATCACTTTATGCCACGGCCCAGCGTCTTTATTAGCGGCTGGCGTAGGCGAAAAAGCGGAAGATTTCCCATTCAAAGGCTATGAGCTTTGCGTATTCCCTGATTCATTAGATGAAGGCGCTAACCAAGCAATCGGCTATATGCCAGGTAAATTACAATGGTTAGTGGGTGAAAACCTTGCTAAATTAGGCGTGAAAATTATGAACGAAGGCATCACAGGTCAAGTTCATAAAGATCGCAAATTGCTTACTGGTGACAGCCCATTAGCATCAAATAATCTAGGTATTTTAGCTGCTGGTGAATTATTGAAAGCAGTGAAATAATCCAAAGAGCGGTGTAAAAATTGAGAAAATTTTCACCGCTCTTTTTTTATCTAATAAGATCAATGAAATAAGGAATAACAATGAGCAATAATATTCAAGGCAAAGTGGTATTAATCACAGGGGCGTCAAGTGGACTAGGTGAAGAAACCGCGCGTCATTTAGCGTCATTAGGGGCTAAAGTGGTGTTAGGCGCAAGACGCTTAGAGCGTTTGCAAGCCCTTGCTGAGCAAATTCAACAGCAAGGTGGCGAAGCCGTTGTGGTGCAAATGGACGTATCAAAACGTGAAGACGTAGAAAAATTGGCACAAGCCGCGTTGCAACAATTTGGTCGCATTGATGTGTTAATCAACAACGCAGGCATTATGCCGGGCGCGGTGATGAGCGCATTAAAAGTGGACGAATGGGATCGAATGATTGATGTGAATATCAAAGGCGTGCTATACGGCATTGCGGCGGTGCTGCCAACAATGCTCGCACAAAACTCAGGGCATATCATCAATCTTTCTTCTGTGGCTGGCTTGAAAGTGTCATCGGGCGGCGGCACGGTATATAGCGCCACAAAATTCGCTGTGAAAGCCATTAGCGAAGGGTTGCGTGCCGAAATGGCAGGACATAATATCCGCGTAACCACCCTGTACCCAGGGGCGATTGAAAGCGAACTAAAATTCAGCAGCAGCGATCCAGAATCTCGCGAACGCGTGCAAAAATTCTATGCTGCCCACGAAATCCCCGCCAGCTCCATTGCCCGTGCTATTGCTTATGCGGTGGAACAGCCAGATAACGTTGCCGTGAACGAAATCACCGTTCGCCCAACGGTGCAAGAGTTTTAATTTACGCCCATTTTTATCACATAATGCCGTTTTTGAACGGCATTATTGTTGTTACGGGAATAAGGAAAATATCAATGCAGCAATTAATGCAACAAATTAATATGCGAGAAGCGGGAACGCCCGATGTGTTATTTATAGAACAAGCCGCCATTCCCACAGCACGAGCAGGTGAGTTGCTCGTAAAAGTCGCTTACGCTGGGGTAAATCGCCCTGATATTATGCAACGCCAAGGGCTGTATCCAATGCCTAAGGGCGTTACGCCAATTATGGGCTTGGAGCTTTCCGGCACAGTGGTTGCGGTTGGTGAAGGTGTGAGTGAATTTCAGCTAGGCGATAAAGTTTGCGCCTTAACAGATGGTGGTGCTTATGCTGAATATTGCCTTGTGCCAGCTAGCCAAGCCTTGCCAGTTCCTAAAAATTATTCGTTGCTAGAAGCCGCCGCGTTGCCCGAAACCCTTTTCACCGTTTGGGTAAATTTGTTTATGCAACAACAGGTTAAAGCAGGGGAGAGTCTATTGGTTCACGGCGGAACAAGTGGCATTGGGCTAACGGCGCTTGCTATCGCACAAAGCCTAGGCATTAAAACCTATGCTACCGTAGGCAATGCAGAAAAATGTGCCGTTGTTGAACAATATGGTGCGGTTGCGATTAATTATAAAACGCAAGATTTCGCCGAAGTTATTCAAAGTGCGGGCGGAATTGATGCGATTTTAGATGTGGTCGGCGCGAGTTATTTCCAACGAAATTTAGCTTGCTTAAAGCAAAATGGCAGATTGTTTTTAATCGGCTTTATGGGCGGTGCCGTGGCTCAAAACGTAGATTTATTGCAAATCGCCTTAAAACGCGCCCACATCACTGGATCAACAATGCGTAGCCGCACTAAAGCTGAAAAAGCGGAAATCGCAAAATCGTTAAAACAAAATGTTTGGGGCAAATTAGAAAGCGAACAAATCGCCAAGCCAATTATTCATCAAGTATTTGATTTTAAAGATGTTCAACAAGCACACCAAGAAATGGATAAAGGCACGCATATTGGCAAGGTGATGTTGGCGTTTGATAAGGGGGAATAGGGGGATGGATTTTTAGACTATTGAGATTTCTTTGTAATTAGCCAAACAATAAAGTGCGGTGTTTTTCAATGAATTTTAAAAATTCAAAAAATTTCTCGCCGCACTTTAAAATTCACCTTAGCTACATTTTTAATTCAAATGTCTGAAAGAAAAAGAAACACACATTCATTTGATCTCAAATAAAATCTTGTTTATCCTACCCCAATCCCCTATAACCGAGATAACAAAATGGCACTGGATTTAGCAGAAATTAGACAACAAATCACCCAAATTGACCGCAGTTTATTAAAACTGCTTTCGGAGCGTCATCGTTTGGCTTATGACGTGGTGCGTAGTAAGGAAATCACGCAGAAAGCCTTGCGTGATGTGGAGCGTGAGCAACAATTATTACAAGAATTGATTCAATTTTCTGAAAATGAAAATTATCAGCTTGATCCACAATATATCACGCAAATTTTCCAGAAAATTATTGAAGATTCTGTGCTGACTCAGCAAGCCTATTTGCAAAAGAAACTCAATGAACAGCGTGAGCAAAATAGCCATATTGCTTTCTTAGGCAAACGCGGATCTTATTCTCATCTTGCGGCACGCAGTTATGCAACCCGTTATCAAAAACCGTTCATTGAACTGAGTTGCAGCTCTTTCGAGCAAGTATTTGAAAAAGTGCAAAATGGCGAGGCGGATTACGGCATTTTGCCGCTGGAAAACACGACTTCAGGTTCAATTAATGAAGTCTATGATTTGTTGCAACATACGGATTTATCGCTCATTGGTGAATTGGCATACCCGATCAAACATTGCGTACTCGCAACAGAACACAGTGAGTTAAGCCAAATTGACACCCTATACAGCCATCCGCAAGTGATCCAGCAATGCAGCCAGTTTATTCGCAGCCTTGATCGTGTACATATCGAATATTGCGAAAGTAGCTCACACGCAATGCAGTTAGTGGCAAGCCTGAATAAGCCAAATATTGCAGCATTGGGGAATGAAGATGGTGGCCATCTTTATGGCTTACGCGTGCTAAAGAGCAACATTGCCAACCAAGAGAATAACATCACCCGTTTTATTGTGATTGCCAAAGAACCTGTGGTGGTATCGCCGCAAATTCACACTAAAACCCTGTTATTAATGACGACAAATAAACGCCAAGCAGGCTCATTGGTGGAGGCGTTATTGGTGTTCAAAAAGCATAATATTAATATGACGAAACTGGAATCCCGCCCAATTTATGGTCAGCCGTGGGACGAAATGTTCTATCTTGAAATTGATGCCAATATCAATAACCCAGAAGTGCAACAAGCGTTAGAAGAATTGCAAGCACATAGCAACTATCTAAAAATTCTCGGCTGCTATCCGAGTGAGATTGTAAAGCCTGTGGAAGTAAATTAAGCAGGTAAAATCTAAAAATACAAGGCATAATAGATAAAAGTGCGGTGGA